>JAIOTF010000400.1 GCA_021107195.1 Anaerolineaceae bacterium
ACTACTCCTGTTTCTGTGCTACACTTCATATCGACCTTCCTTGGTATTGTTTTGTGCCGGTACACAAAAGCATAACCAGTGAAGGTCTCTTTTTCAACTCCTTTTCCCTACTTTAAGAAAGCCCTGACCGGAAGTGCAGCCGCTATACTTTTTTGAGTGGTATTTCTGTATAATAGTCTTATATTAACGTCTGTTTTTGCTGCCTTTTGCCCACAGAACACCCACCACAGACGTTTTTTTACCAAAGGTTATCCAGAAGAAGTTTGGATTCATTGTTACCTGTTAATTTAAGGAGGGCGTGATGAAATGGGATAAACTGCTCTTGGGGGGAGTGATCGTGTTGGTTTTGTTGTCTGGATGTAATCTGCCGGCCGAGACGGTGCCCGCCGAGGTGCCGGTGGAATTGCCGACCTTGCCGCCGCCTACTGAAGAACCTGCACCACCACCGCCTACGCCAGAAGCGCCGCCTGTTGAGGCAGAGATTGTGCATATCGTTTCTCCTGCAATGGGGCATGGCAAAGCTCAGGTGATCCATGATCAACCTTCAAAGGGCGTGGCTCCGGAAAAGCGCGCTTATGGGGGTGATGAATATCCCCTTGGCCGTTATGAGCGGCCGTTTACTACCGAAGACATGGAGTATTTGCCATATATTGATATTGTGCAAACTGTTCTGTTCCGCGACGATGACGAATGGGTCTATACAGGCATTTTAGTGGCTGAATCTCCGGCGCTGGCGGGTGACCGGCGCTTGGTTTATGGCATTGAGCTGGATAATGATCTGGATGGACGCGGGGATGTGCTGGTGGTGACAGATGTTCCATCCGGGCAGGATTGGAGCACACAGGGTGTGCAGGTTTGGCAGGACGTGAATGAAGATGTTGGCGGGGCACATCCAATGAAACCGGACGCGCCGGCCAGCGGGGATGGCTATGAAGTACTTGTCTTTGATGCTGGCAAAGGGGAAGACCCGGATCTGGCCTGGGCACGCCGCTCGCCGGATCAGAAAGAATTGATCGAGATCGCCTTTAAACTGGACTTGGTGGATGTGGGCGCAGAGGAGGTTGCTTTTCTGTGGGGGGCGTGGGCCTTTGCAGAACAAGTGCACCCGGATTGGTTTGACCACCATGACCTCTTCACCCTGGCAGAAGCGGGGTCTTCCTTGATAGACAACCCGGAATATCCGTTGAAAGCATTTTATGCTGCGGACAATACCTGCCGGGCACTTTCAGGAACGTCACCTGGCGGTGTGCTGCCGGGGTTGTGTCCAACCGGGCCAAAACCCGGCGGCGATTCCACTGCCAGTTGTCCTCCGATCGAGTGTCCATCCTATAATGTGGGTTCTACTACTATTCATACATGTTTGAATCCGGAGACTTGTGAATGTGAACCCTGCGAGTAAATGCAAGAGGTGGATCTTGTCAGGAGAAGGTCGCAGTTGACATCTCCTGGTTTTGTTCGTTTGCTGTTCAATGCACATTATGGTTTCAGCGCAACTGCTTTTCTGTGACATTGTACAGCGTTAGCATTGACGGGGTGAGCGCCATCCCGCCGGTAAGTTCTCTTTACGAGTAAGGAGGAAGTGATGAAACGTATTTTTGTATTGGTTGGAGTATTGATTATGGCGCTTATATCTTTATCGGGCTGCAGTTTACCGGTGAAGGCTGAGCCTACCGCAGAAATAGTTGCCCAGGCGCCGACGGATGTGCCTCTTCCACCACCAACTGAAGCGCCCACGGTAGAGCCGCCGCCCCCAACTGCTACCCCTGAACCGGAGATCGTGCATGTGGCGCTGCCGGCAGGTGGTAACGGTAAGGGACAAATGATCCACGATCAGCTCTCGCAAGAGACGGCGCCAGAGAAGCGGGCTTATGGCGGTGACGAGTATCCCATCGGACGTTATGAGCGACCCTTCACCGCGGAGGAGATGGAATATCTGCCCTTCATTGATATCGTGCAGACTGATTTAATCCGTGATGAAGATGGCGGGTGGATCTACACCGATATTGTCGTGGTTGAGTCGCCTTCTTCGGCTGGAGACCGGCGTTTGATTTATGGCATTGAGCTGGATAATGACCTGGATGGACGGGGTGATGTGCTGGTGTTAGCTGAGAAACCCGAATCCAGTGAATGGACCACGGATGGTGTTCATGTCTGGAAGGATGTGAATGAGAACATAGGCAGTAAAGAGCCGATGAGATCTGACGCGCCGCACAGCGACGACGGCTATGAGGTGCAGGTGTTTGACGCGGGCAAGGGTGAAGATGCCGACCTGGCCTGGGTGCGCCTGTCACCGGAGATGAACAACAAGATCGAGATCGCCTTCAAGTTGGACCTGGTGGACATTGGCGAAGAGTATTATTTCTTCTTGTGGGGGGCGTGGACTTTTGTGGATGAAGCGCATCCGGAATGGTTTGATCATCATGACCGTTTCACACTGGAGGAAGCCGGTTCACCATTGGAGGATAATCCGCAATATCCATTGAAGGCATTTTTTGGTGCGGACAATACCTGCCGTGCGCTTTCGGGGCTGACCCCAACCAGTCAACTGCCGGGGATGTGCCCGATGACCGTGCCGCAGGCGAGCGGGGGTGAGGAGCGCTGTCCGGCAGAGAATTGTTGCCCATCCGCGACAACAGCCTGTTTTTTCCATTGGGATTATGGCTCATGTTCCTGTGTGCCAAATTAGGCCTATTTATGAAAGCTGACCTCTGTTAAGATCAGAGGTCAGCCACGGGTATCAGAAACGGAATAGAGATGCCTTGGAAATGAAAACATCCCACAGGCTTCAAGCCTGTGGGATGTTGATTTTTAAAGAATTGGGTTAGCTATGGATGGGATTGCCTTCGACACCGTGAGCGGCTTCCATCACGACCTCGCTCAGGGTGGGGTGGGCGTGAACGGTGCGGGCGATCTCTTCGGCGGTCAGTTCGTTGCCCTGGGCCAGGGTCAATTCAGGCAGCAGTTCAGAGACATCCGGGCCGACCAGGGCGGCGCCGAGCAGTTCGCCGGTTTTGGCGTCGGAGATGATCTTGGCAAAACCGGCGCTGTCATTCAGGCCGAGGGCTTTGCCGTTGGCCATGAAGTTAAAGCGGCCGATGTTCAATTCATATCCGGCTTCTTTGGCCTGTTCTTCGGTGTAGCCGAAGGAAGCGACCTGCGGGTGGGAATAAGTAGCGCGCGGCATCATGCGGTAATCGAGTTTTTTGGTTTCGAGACCGGCAATATTTTCAGCGGCAACGATGCCCATCGCTGAAGCAACATGCGCCAGGAGGAATTTGCCGGTGATATCACCGATAGCGTAGATGCCGGGAACGCTGGTGGCCATGTTGTCATCGATCTCAACGAAGCCGCGTTTATCCAGCTTGACGCCCAGTTCCTCGAGACCCAGGCCTGCGCTGTTGGGGCGGAAACCGATGGCCACCAGGGCCTGTTCGGCTTCAAGCACCTGTTCACCTTTTTCATTGGAAACAGTCACTTTGACGCCGGTATCGGTCTTTTCCACAGCTTCGACCTTGGTGCCGACCATGATCTTGATGCCGCGCTTTTTGTACTCTTTGGCGAGAACATTGTCGGTTTCGGCATCTTCAGCGGGCAGGATATGGGGAAGCATTTCAACGATGGTGACCTGCGTGCCATAACTGCTCCAAACGGTGCTGAACTCAACGCCGATGGCGCCGCCGCCAATCACGATGGCGGATTCAGGGCGTGTTTCCTGCAGGATGGCTTCGGCGTAGGAGAGCACTTTCTCGCCGTCGATGCCCCAGGCGGGGATGTTCATCGAGTGTGCGCCGGTGGCGACGATCACGTTTTTAGCCTGGAGCTGGGTGAGCGTACCGTCTTCGGCGGTCACTTCCAGGGTGTCTTTGGCGGTCAGTTTTGCCGTTCCCATGTACACGTCAATATTATTTTTCTTCATTAAAAAGCCAATGCCGCTGACCAGGCGTTTGGAAACCTTGCGGCTGCGCTTGACGGCTGCGCTGAAATCCAGTTCCAGGTTTTCAAAGGAAAAGCCATAAGTTCTGGCTTCTTTGCGCAGGGTGTGGGCCACTTCGGCATTCTTGAGCAGCGCTTTAGAGGGGATACAGCCCACATTCAGACAAACACCGCCCATCCATTGCTTCTCGACGATGGCAGTTTTTAATCCCAGTTGCGCGGCGCGAATGGCACTCACATATCCCCCGGGACCAGCTCCGATCACGATCACATCATATTGTTCCATTTTTGACCTCTTTTTTTAATTGACACCTGACAAGATGTTGAAATTGTTTGGACAAACAATTTTACTATGTTTTTCCTGACATCTTTCCAAATTGCGTTGGTTGGATTGATGTCGATGAAAGCGAGAAGATTCTCATCGGATTTTAAGGTAAAATAGAGTTATTCTTTTATAAAAGGGGATTTTCGGAAACATGAGCTTAAAGGTTCATCATCTCGCTGTACCGCAAAAAAAGTATTTGTCTGGAGGCCGCCTGGCGGCCTTGTGTGCCGCGGCGTCGTTGCTCTTTTTTTTGGCAGTGGTTGTGCGCCGTGCCTGGCTCAGCGATGATGCCTATATCACTTTTCGCACGGTGGACAATTTTATCAACGGCTATGGATTAACCTGGAACACGGACGAACGGGTGCAGGCGTACACGCATGCTTTATGGATGTTCGCTTTGAGCGGGGTGGTTGCCCTGACGCGGGAAATGTATTTCACACCGATCTTCTTTTCTATTGCGATGTCTTTGACGGCGGCGGGGTTACTGGCCTGGCGCGGCTCGCGTTCATGGTGGGCGTCTGCGCTGGGTATCTTCACCCTGGCAATGTCGAACGCCTTTGTGGATTACAGCACGTCTGGTCTGGAAAATCCACTGAGTCACTTGCTGATGGTGGTCTTTCTGGTCGTTTATTTTAAAAAGCAGCCTACGCTGCGCAAGTTGTTCTGGCTTTCTTTGATTGCTTCTCTGGCGGCGGTTAACCGTTCAGATTTATTGCTTGTATATATTCCCGCACTGGTTTATAGCTGGTGGCAGGTGCGCGGCTGGCGCAGCTTTGGGGTGGCAGCGTTGGGGCAGTTGCCGCTGATCGGGTGGGAAGTGTTTTCCCTTGTGTATTACGGGTTTTTGTTTCCCAATACAGCTTATGCCAAGTTGAATACAGGGATTGCCACCGGTGAATCTTTTCGGCAGGGCTGGTTTTATCTGTTCCATTCTTTACAGAATGATCCGTTAACCCTGGTTGTGATTGCGAGTGGGGCGGTGCTGGCCCTGATTTCGGGAAAGAAGCAGCAGTGGCCGCTGGCGGTGGGTATTTTGCTGTATCTGGTGTATATTCTCAAAATTGGTGGGGATTTTATGGGCGGGCGTTTCTTGACAACGCTGCTTTTGCTGGCAGTGGCGCTGGCTTTGCAGGTGGATTTCAGGATAGTGAAAGGTCAGTGGCTGTTGGCCGTTTTTGTGGTTGTGCTGGTACTGGGGTTGTCTGTTCCGCTGCCGACGTATAAGGTGCTGACCCTGGCAATCCAGCAAGAACCGGAACACGCGCCGGTTGATGGGCATGGGGTGGCTGACGAACGTCTGGCGTATTATATGTTCACCGGATTGCTAAAGGCATGGAAACTTGACGAAATGCCGGATCATTACAACCGTCGCTGGGGGCTGGAGGCGCGCGCCGAAGCAGAGGAAAACGGCGTGATGACGGTGACACAGCATATCAACATCGGTATTTTTGGACTGTTTGCCGGACCGCAGGTGCATGTGGTAGATGGCTATGCCCTTTCGGACCCGCTGCTGGCGCGGCTGCCGGCATTATATAACCGTAACTGGCGTATTGGGCATTTTGAGCGCATGGTACCGGAGGGGTATTTGGAAACCCTGGAAAGCGGTGAGAACCAGTTTGAGGATACCGATCTGGGGCTGTATTATGAGGATTTACGCTTGGTTACACGGGGGGCATTGTTCTCACCTGAACGCTGGGCGGCCATCTGGCGGTTGAACAGCGGGCAGGACGATCATTTGATCGATACGATGGCGTATCGCTTCCATGATCGCGAGATGGTGGAATTACACATGCTGCAAGAAACAAAATTAGAAGGATTTCCCAGTGAGGATGGCAGGAACCTGCAGATCTATACCGGCGGGGTGGTTGTGAACTTACCTGAGACCCTGCATGCCGTTCAGTTGGAGATCAGCCTGGATCATGACGATATGTATGAAATTGTGTATCTGAGAGAAGGGTACGAGCTGGGTTCGCAATATCTTGGGGATTCAAAGCGTTCAATGGGGTTGGCTTTATATGAGGTTTCTATCCCATCGGAAGTGTCAGCAGAGGGGTTTGACCATGTGCAGGTATATCCTTTTGGGGGAGATGGTAAGTATTATCTGGGACATTTGACTTTTCAGCCGGAAGAGTAAGTATTTATCTCACGCAACGTCGCAAAGAAATATTTTCGCGCGAGGCATCCAGGCAAGCACTGGAGGCTGCGTACTGCCTTGCTACAACGGTAGCACGGTTGGATTGGGATTAAGGCGGACAGGTCATTCCCAAAGAGATGTTTTGCAATGACCTGTCCCACATTACCACTCCTTCAACAGACGCTTGAGGAATGTGAGGAATTCGGCGGCGTAGGAGGGGGTTACGTGTTCGGGGTCGTAGACCAGGCTGAGGGTCACCACCAGGTGAATGACCATGGTGTTGGTCACGGCCACGGGGCGCCGCTGCGGGCTGGCAATCGCCAGCAGGGCAGATTGGCTGGGGGGCAGGGCGGGAAAGACGGAAGTGATACCGGTTTGGCTGTGATCCTCGATGATGAAAGCGGGGGTGGAAAAGTCCGCTGCCAGTTCGTTCTCCTGGATTCTTCCAGCCAGCACAGACAGAGGTTCTTCGAGCATGGTTTGTGGCAGGGCATTGGCTGGTGACCCGGGGCAAACCAGGTGGATCACAGGTTCATCCACGGGGGTGGTGACTTGCGGAAAATGTTCCAGCGCTTTGAGTACAGCGGCCAGAATACCATGAATGGGTGAGAGGGCGGCAATGCCGAACTGCTGCTCATTCCAGGCTTTCAGGCCGCGGTTCATGCGGTTCAGGTCAGCTTCCAGCGAGAGGCAGACGGCAGCGGACGTACCAGAGGCGGCGGGTACTGCGGAGCGGGCCGTGCCATTCCTGACGGCATCCAGCACGTCTTGTTTGGTGACGCGTCCGTCTTTTCCGCTGCCGGTGATCTGGTTGAGGTCAATCTTGTTTTTCTGCGCCAGTGCTGCAACAACAGGGGAAATGAGAGGATGCGTGGTTTTCACAGGCTGCGTTTCTTCGTTTGGGGTTTGGTTTTCTATATCCATTGCCAGGGTCTTTCTCTGTTTTTGTTGGCTGTAGATCGTTTAATAGTTTGCCAATTCCTGCATGGCAGCAGTAATTTTCTCCATGGTCAGCATGTGAGCTGCATACAGGGTTGGGCTGAAGGGGATCGCCGGCAGGTCAGGGGTGGTCAGGCGGCGCACGGGTGCATCCAGGCTGGCAAAGGCTTCGGCAGCCAGGATGGCAGCGATTTCTGCCCCGAAACCGCCGGTCAACGGGGCTTCGTGGATGATGATGGCTTTGGATGTATTGTGGACAGACGTCAAGAGGGTATCTTTGTCCAGAGGGTAGAGGGTGCGCAGGTCAATCACTTCAACGTCAATCTCTGCTTCTTCGGCGAGTTTATCAGCGGCTTGCAGGGCAAGGGCGTGCATCGCACCATAAGCGATTGCGGTCAGGTCTCGGCCGGGGCGGCTGACGACAGCCGGGCCGATGGGCACGGTGTAATCTGTATCGGGCACCTCGCCGCGCATGTTGCGATAGCCGTATTTGGGTTCAAGGAAGAGTACCGGGTTGGGATCTCGCACGGCTGCTTTAAGCAGGCCTTTGGCTTCGTACGGGTTGGAGGGGATAACTACCTTCAGGCCGGGCACCTGGGTGAAGTAGGCTTCCGGGCTTTGTGATTCATACAGCCCGCCGCCGGTGCCGCCGCCATAAGGGGCGCGCACCACCAGGGGTACATTCCAGTCGCCGTTGGTGCGGTAGTGGATGCGGGCGGCTTCGTTGACGATCTGGTTAAAGGCCAGCGGCAGTTGATCGGCAAGCTGGATTTCACAGACCGGCCGCTTGCCGCGCAGGGCAGCACCGATACAGAGGCCCACCAGTGCACTGGTGGAGAGGGGGGCGTCGATCACGCGCCCACGGCTGTATTTTGCCTGCAGGCCGCGGGTGGTGCGGAACAAGCCGCCCAGGTCGCCGATGTCGTTCCCTGCCAGGAAAACAGCTTCATCCCGGGCCATTTCTTCATCCAATGCTTGCCGGATGGCTTCAATCAGATTCATCTCGGGCATGGTTTTCCTCGCGAACGCTCAGGCATAGACATGCTCGCCGACTTCGGCGGGCTTGGGGTAGGGCGCCTGCAAAGCTTCTTGCAGGGCATCTTCGATCAGGGAACGCGCTTCATCTTCGAAGCGCTGCAACTTGTCGGCGGTCAGCAGGCCTTCGTTTTCCAGGAGTAAGCGCGTGTGGCGCAGCGGATCGCGCTGTTTGCAGTCAAGCACATCCTCCCGCGCGCGGTAGAGACGGTCATCATCATCGGAGGAATGCGGGGTGGGGCGATAGACGTTGACTTCCACCAGGCTGGGACCGCTGCCACTGCGGGCAAGTTCAACGGCCTGGTTGACCATTTCAAGTACGGCGAAAGGATCTTTGCCGTTGATGGTTTGCCCCGGCAGTCCCAGTCCGCTGGCTTTGGCGGCCACCTGGCTGACCCGCAATTGTCTTTTCAGGGGGGTGGAAATGGCGTAGCCGTTGTTCTCGATGAGGAAGACGATGGGTAATTGCTGCACGGCGGCCAGGTTGACTGCTTCGTACCAATCGCCTTGCGAGGTGGCGCCCTCGCCGCAGGCAGCGAGGACAACGCTTTCCTCGTCGTTCATTTTGGCTGCCAGGGCAGCCCCCACGGCGTGCGGTATGGAAGCGGCAGTGATGGCTGAGTAGGGCAGAATGTGCAGGGCGCGGCTGCTCCAATGGTTGGGCATCTGCCGTCCGCCGGAGGCGGGGTCGCTGCCTTTGCCCAGCCAGCCTAAAAAGACATCCAGGGGGCGGTAGCCGAGGGACAGCATCAGGGCCAGGTCACGGTAATAGGGAGCGGCCCAATCATGCCCGCGCTGCAGGGCGAAAGCCGCACCTACCTGGGCGGCTTCGTGGCCGATGCAGGAGACATGAAAAGAGATCTTTTTTTCACTGTGCAGGGTCCAGGCACGCTCGTCCAGCCGACGGGCGAGCAGCATAACCCGGAACATTTCCAGTTTTGTTTGCTCATGAAGGGACATGGGGATTTTCTCCTCGTTTGTGATCAGAGAATCCTCTTTTGATTAGTGTACCATGAGGGTTGTGGAAGAAAGTGTTGAAATCCCCGCAGAAATTTGCGGGGATCGTGGATCACAATCATCAAGATGGTTATCTACTTTTTGGTGTCGGAATGGTATTCCTGTTCCGGTTCCAATTTAGCAAGATAGCGCAACCGTTTGACGATCATGGTCAGATAAAAAGTGTACAGAAGGAAGGTTACTCCCATAACAATGAAATCATACAGGGTGAAGACGCCAAAAGGATATTGGTAGGTTGGGTTGCCGATTGCGAACATGAGTACGTTGGCAATGATGATGATGACACGGGCTTCGGTCGGCCCGAGGCGGGCGAAGGATATCTGGAAAGTACTGTTGACAAAGGTGTCCAGAAAGACAAAGACCGACAGAAGCAGATAACCCACCAAAGCCAGGAGGGCAATATTGAATTGAACAAAAGGCGAAATGCCCAGGCCGATGAAGATCAGCACTTCACCGATCGAGTCTACGGAATGATCCAGGAAAAAGCCATAACGCGGCCGCTCGATTTTGCGCTGTCTGGCCATGTTCCCATCCGTGCTGTCGCCAAACCAATTGAGCAGCAAACCAAAGTTGACCAACCACAGGAAGTGGGTATTCTTGAGGGTCAGGCAGTATCCGGCAAAGATCAGCAGTGATCCGCCGAATCCAATCGCGGTCAGCATGTCCGGGGTGACCCAATCCGGCGCCCAGGATAGAAACCAGTCGATGAAGGCTCTCTCCGGTTTACTGAAAATGGTGATATTGATGCGGGTATGTTCTTGGGGTTGTGTTTCTTGTGTTTTCATACGCAACTTTCTCAATGATTGATTATAAAATTCTTTTTTGTTTTTTCGTGATGTAGTCAGGTAAGGGGGCTTCGTGCAGGATCTCCGGCCAGACGGGATAAAACATGCCCCACTGATCGGGAGCGGTCAGGATCAATTTTTCGGCAGCTTTGAGCACTGTTTCAGCGTTCTTGATGATTTCCGTGTCATGATCGGAATGAGATTGCATAGGGATTGGCGCTGAGGCTTCAATGCGGTAGCATCCGTCCGGCTGCTGGATGGCGGCCATGACGATGACCGGCACCCGGGCATTCAATGCCAGACGAGTGTGTGTTACCGGCAGTGGGGCTGGACGGCCAAAAAATTGCGGGGCGTATCCGGATTCCGTAAATGGTCGGTCAATGCCAGTCATGATCGGTTTGCCAGCCCGCAGGCGTTTGGCAGCCTCTTTTAAAGCCTGTATAGAGGCGGGGGTGACATCCATGCCTGCCTGGCGGCGAAATTTGTTTTCGAGTTTGTAACTCTGGCTGGGATTGGCGATTGAGATGGCCTGGACATGTGGAATATATTGGGCAATGCTCCAGGCTAATAAGTCAAAATTACCTGTGTGGGGGCCAGCCAATATAGCGGCGTATGGCTTTTGCAGATGGGCAGCCGCGTTGGGACTAAGGGAGATCATTGCTTTCAGTTTTTTGGGCTCTTTTAAATGGTGGTATAGATCGTATTGAAAGTTCATGCGATGGATCAGGGTGCGCAGGACCAGTTTTTCGAGGTCTTCATTGTTCAGCTTACCCTGGTGGATGACCCATTGGTTCGCGATCATAGCTTGAATTCGCCCGGAATGTGAACGCCGCAGCATGCTGAGATTTGCCACACGGCGGATGAGCCAATGTGAAAATCCCGGCGAGGCAGTTTTTCCCAGCCGGAGTACAAAGTTGAATGCAAACGGGTTGTTCAGAAGATCTTGTATGCCCATAACAGTTTTCTGTTTTGCTCTCAGCATATATTATACTCTGCTCACTTTGCTGCTCAACCAGGACTGCTCACTTGAGCAGCCTTCAACAAAGTAGCAAGTGTATCAGGGGCAACAAAAAGGATGTTTAAGCAATTTTCACATCCACTTTCAATTGATTCGGGAGCATACGTTTTATTTCCAGCAGGATCCGCTCCCGCATGAGAGGGTACCACACATCTTCCTGTTGAGCGACCCAGCGCGTTTCGATATTTTCATCACATTCGGCGATTTCAGCATCATCAACAACAAACAAAAACCAGACAGCTAAAGACCGATAGCCTTTGAAGTAGTCAACAATGATCTGCTCTTGCCAGTTGTCGTCCTTCCCTGACAGATGGATGTTTTCTTCATCCAGCTCGCGTAGAACAGCGTCCTCCAGGCTCTCACCGTCTTCCACTGCGCCGCCAGGGAGGGCGTATTTTCCACCTTTGCGGTGCAATGTGCCGAGAATGCAGCCGTCGCTGCGTCGAATGATCAATGCCCGGGCAGAGATATTGTAGAAGGGCAGTTTAACCGTTTTTTCTTCCCCGATGACTATTTTACCGGCAACGATTCCTTTTTCTAGATAATTCGCACGCATGTTTGTCTCCAATTGTGTTTCGATTGTTTGGCTTGGTCTGGACTTGGTGTACACTTTGGTCGACTGTTTTGTGAAGGTGCAGTATGCGGCTTCAGGGCAGGTTCAGGTGGCGGTAGCCGTCGGACAGGTCGGGACTGCGGCGGGCAACGAGGGGGTCAGCGCCGGGCACGCAGGGGAAGGCCTGGTAACCGCACACACCGAATTGTTCGGCGCACCACACGCGTGAGTCATACAGGTTGCAGGGGGCGGTGGGCAGGTTGACGTAGTCGGCGGGCTGCACCAGGCGGCTGGTGATGGTTTGGGGCTCAAATGATCGTGCGAGCACACTGCCTTGATAGACGGCCAGCAGCAAGGCAAAGACCAGCGGCAGGCGGAAGGCCTGCAAGCGTTTGGCGTCCAACATGAGGATGGGCGGCAGCAGCCACAGGGTCAGAGCGGGGATGAGAAAGGCATAGCCAAAGCGGAAAAAGGGCGCTTTTAAGAACCAGAAGGCAATGCCGGCATAGGCAGCAAGCAACGGCAGGCCGTAGGTTTGAAGCGTTCCCCAGAGCTTGTGGGCCAGGCCGCGTTTGATCAGGGAGAGCAAGCCGAGGAGCAAGGCATAGCCGAAAGGTGCGGCCGCTACGAGGAGGAAGATGGCTTGCCGGTTGGGAGTCTGGTTGTGGAACCAGGCACTGACCCATTCTGGCAGGGACATTGCCAGTACGGTTTCAATCTCGCCGGCGGAGAAACGCGCCCAGGCGGTGATCACCTGGCTCTCGCGCTGCACGGCTTCGGCAGGGATGCGCCAGTCGAAGTGGAAGGGGTCGAGGGTCAGGCCAGGGTAGATGAGATAGCCGGAGAGGATCAGACTGCGCGCCACCCACGGCAGGAGCAGGACAGCGGCTGCTGCAAACAGCTTGGCGGTGGTGCGGGGCTGTTTGTCGGGGATGTTCCGCCACCAGATGAAAAGCGCTGCCAGCAGCAAGGGCAGGCTGGAGAGCTTGATCGTCACTGTCCAGAGGACGAAGAGTATGAGTAGGATGCGGTGCAGAGGGGAGGTTGTTTCTTTCTCTTCAAGGAGGGCCAGCCATTCACTGAACACAAGCCAGGAGAGCAGCACGGCAGGCAGGTCTGTGCCGGGTGAAGAGATTTCCCCGGCCAGGAGGAGGAAAGCCAGTGGAATCAGCATCAAGCGCAGCCAGTCGGCGGGTTTGCCGGACGACACTTCGTGCCCCCTGGAACCCAACAGGCGCAGACCGCGCTGCAGCAGGCGGCCGGTGATGACCAGGAAGAGCAAGCCCGGCAGAATGTGGTAGGACTGCCCGCCGAGGAAGGCAAAGCTGAAGAGGGCATTCAGGGTCAGCCAACTCGAATTGTAGGCCAGGCGGGAATGCAGGTTTCCCAGGCCGGGCACGACGGGAAAGCTCTCGATCCAGCGGATCGTTTGGGCATGATACAGACCAGTGTCGGGATTGCCTGGGGTATGGGTGCTGATTTCGAGCACGGTGATCAGCACCAGTGCGCCCAGGAGGAGGCCAAGCGGCTGCCAGGCGGGCATGGCGAAGTGCAAGCGGTGCGTGCGCCACAGCCAGATGAGGATCAATAGGCCGCCTGCCAGCACAATGAGCTGGGCAGCCAGGGCTAATTTAATGAAGAGAGAGAGGAAAGAGGCCAGGGTAGTGAGTGTGCCTAGCCCGGCCAGCCAGGTCAACGAGAAAGACAGGGGGTCATCATCCAGCTTGAGGCTGTGCGCCAGCACGTGGAGGGTGAAGCGGCCATAAAGCCAACCCAGGGGAAGAAGATAAGCCCAGAGGAGGAGAGTGATCAGCATGGTTATGGCTCCCAGCGGTAGATTTGCTGAATAGGCACGCCGTCCAGCTCAATCTGGTAAACGGGCTGAAGAGTTTCAGTGCAGGTCCAGGCGATCTCATTGTAGAAGCCGGAGCGGGTGATGAACATTACGTAACTCTCCCGCCCGGGCTGTTCGAGGAGCTGTTCCATGCCTTTGGGCAGGAACTGAATGTCCGGGCGCAGCCAGAGGGGCGACTGCATCTGTACCAGCCATTCGGCTACCGGGATGTAGATTGCAGCCTCTTCGGGGGCGTTTTCGCTGAGCCATTGCATGCCGTGCGGGTAAGAAACGCCCCAGTAGTCGCTGGCTTCCTGGTCGCCAAAGCGCGCATAAGCGCCGGAGAAGCCGCCGGTTAAACAGTTGAAGTAAAGGTATTCATACGGGTGGTACGCAGCGGTAATGGTTAAGGTATTGATTACCAGACCGGCCACCACCAGCGCACTCAGGGCAAACTGGCGGGCAGGACGCTGTCGGGCAAGCGTTTGTACCAGCGAAGCGGCCCCGAAACCGGCCAGCAGGGCCGCGGCAGGCAGGAATTCGAGGAAATGACGGATGCCGTCAAAATTGACCATGCTGGGCAGGGAGGTGCGCAGGATGGGGAAAGCGAACCACACGATCAGCAGGCGGTGGATAGGCACGCGCCCGGCAGTTGGGGACGCGCTGCGGGATTTCCAGGCAGCGCGCCCGGCAAAGAACAGGCCAACCAGCAGAAAAAGCAGCATCCATTCCGGCGTGGTGAAGAGGGTCATCAACAAGGGTTGGGTGTTGAAGCCGGTTAAAGCGGTGCGGCCGCCTTGCGAGAGGATGTAGTCAAAGTATTTCTTGACGCGCAGCGGGTCGGCATACAGGTAAGGCCAACTCAGGAAGTAGAGCAGCCCGCCGCTGAGTGCCATTGCAAGATAGTGGAGCAGGCTGACGCGCAAATGCTGGAAGATGACTTTCCAATGGGCGGCCTTCCAGCCCAATGGCCAGACGGCGAGGATGAGCACAAACGGCAGGAAGACGGCGTTGGCCTTGACCCCCAGGGCCAGGCCGAACAATGCGCCCGTGCCGATTGCCCGCCCCAAGTTCGGTTTCTCGTACCAGCGCAGATAGGCGATGATCACCGCGGCGAAGAGGATCGCTTCGGGGACATCTTTAACGTTGAAGTGCATATCGCCCCAGAAGCGGGGGAAGGTCGCCAGAAAGAGGATTGTCAGGAAGCCAGCCAGTTTTCCCAGGCGGCGGACAGCAAAGCGGTACAGCAGCCACAGGAAGCCTCCGGACAGGAGGACGGTAGGCAGGTGAAAGGCGCTGATTGGCGGCAGCCAGCCGAGCCGGTAGGAGAGAAGGTGCATGCTGGCGGCTGAGAGGGTGTCCATCACTGGCGGGAACTCATGCGGGAAGGCATGCATCGGAGCGAGGAAGGTATTCAACGGCAGATTGCGGTTGATTGACAGCTCGGTCTTGAAATCGAGGTATTTCTGTTGAAAGGTTTGGAAATAATAGTAATAGCGTTCGCCGAGGAAAATATTGCCCAATCCTTCATCCCAGGCCAGACCGTAATCGTCCAGGGTGAGGATGCCGCTCAAGGTGAAGAGGAGCACAACCAGCAAGGCCAGGATGTGGCTGTTGCGTTCCAGCCAGTCGATGATCACGGTGAAGCGGGAGGGGGGTTGTTGTGTCTGGAGATTGGGCATGGGGTATCAACGTCTTCGGTTGGTGGATTCGTTGGTTAAGTATATCAAAAATCCTGGGCAGCGTTCTTCGCTGCCCAGGATATATAGGTGAGCAGACAGGACTATTTAGCGATGATGATCCGTCCGTCGGTTTCGATCTCGACCGGGCTGTTGGCGGCGATGTAGTCGGCCACAACTTGATCGAGCGGGCTGCCAAAGTCGTAGGGGTTGATGGAATTCTCTGCGAGGACGGAATAACCATCTCCACCGCCGCGGATGTAGTCATTGGCTCCTACGGTGTAGGTTGCAGATGGATTCAAGGCCTCGTATGCTTCGGTTTCGGCGTTCCAGATTTCCACTTTGGTGACGCGGCTGCCCACCGGGCGGGCGGCGTCAAAGGTGTAGCGCAGACCGGATACCTGCAGGAAACGACCGGTGCCTTCCTCAACGTCCACACGTGAGACGCCATTTTCGAGCACTTCTTTCAGGTCACTTCCTGTGAGTTCAAAGGTGCTGATGAGGTTGCCAAATGGCAGGACGGTCATTACGTCTCCGAGGGTAACTGTACCCTGTTCGATGCTGGCGCGGATGCCGCCACCATTTTGCAGGGCTACCTGCACGCCGGTTTCCTCACGGATCGCGTCTGCAATCAGGTTGCCCATAAGGCACTCTTCAAAGCGGCAAACAGAGCGGTCACCTTCCAGATAGACGGCAGTTTCACCAATTTCCTGTGATGTCAGTTCCTCAATGGGTTTTGCCAGGAACTTCAACATGACGTTGGTGGTGGGCTCGGGGGCAATGTATTGGGAAAGCAGGATCAGATCCCCGTCCCAATCGGTGAGGAGGCCATCGGCGTCAAATTCAACATCCAGGCGGCCCAAAAATTCAAGATGCTCGCTGGCTTGCACCACGAGCACCGGGTTACCGTCAGTGCCGGCCAGGATGGTTGGATAATAATCCTCGCCGCCGGAGAACATATTGGTCAGGAAAGTGTGGGAGTGACCGCCGACGATCATATCAATGCCGGAAGTGGCCTGGGCCGTGGCCAGATCGGCCTCGTAACCACAGTGAGAGAGGAGGATGATCTTGTTGACACCTTCTGCGGTGAGGGCATCTACGCTGGTCTGGGCAACGCCGGCCAGATCGCTGTCGAAAACGGTTTTCTTGCCAGGTGAAGAGAGAATGTCCGTTTCGGGGGTGACCAAACCGATGATGCCGACTTTTTCTTCACCGACTTCAAGGATGGTGTAGGGCTCGATCATACCGGCCAGGTCGGCGGATTCTGAGACGTCGACATTGGCAGTTACCACAGGGAATTTGACGGCATTCAGGAAAGCTGCCAGTGTTTCTTCTCCATTATCAAATTCATGGTTCCCGAGGGTCATGGCATCGTAACCGAGGAAATTCATCAGTTGGGAGGCGTCTTTGCCGCGGTGCTGGACGTGGTAGAGCGTGCCGGTGAATTGGGCGCCAGCGTCTAATAGCAGAGAGTTTTCCACTTCGCCACGGATCTGGTTGACAACGGTTGCCTCACGGGCGATACCGCCATTCCCTTCGCGATTCGGGTCGTAATGGGCGTGGACATCATTGGTGTGCATGATGGTCAAGGGGAAGGGTTCGTCTGCGTCCTGTGCAGCGGCCGCCACTGGCGAGATGAAGGCGGTGGTCAGCAGGGTGAAGACGAGCAGCAGGCTGAGGGTCAGGGAGTGTTTGCGAACTTTCATGGTTTTGTCCTTTCACTGGATATGGTTGGTTTGTTGTGAAGTGCGCTGCGATGAACAAAGTGTATAGTTCATACAACTTGGTCTTATATTCTAATTCAATTTTGTGCTGCATGCAATTTACGTTTGAGGTAATCATCCGAGTAATCGATCTTGAGTTCGACCCACATGGGCAGGTGATCTGACATCTGATGGGTGCGCCAATAATTCAGGTAGTATGCGCTTTTATTCTGGCGCGGCTGATTGCTGGAGGTGAAATGATAGGCTTTGCCGATATAAGGCACATAGGTGGCTTCGTCTTGCGGCCGGAAGACGGATTTGTAATAGTTAAAGATGCCGCCCTGATTGGCGGTGGCGAAACGATCGTCACGGGCACGGAAAGCGATCTGGTCGTAATATTTGGTTTGGGGAATATTGGAGGGCAGGTTTTGCAATGAGGGCGGGACGACAAAACCTGCATCGGTCAGGGCTTGCATGGTCTTGTCCTGCGGCGAGAAAATGTTGAAATCGCCGAGGAGGATCAGGTTGCGCGCCCAGGCATAGCGGTCGAGGGTTTTGCTGCGCAAGGCCTGCGCTACCTGACGAATCTCTTCAACGCGTTGGGGGTTATTGGCGCTGCTTTTGCCGTACAGGATGTGTACCGTGGCGAGGATGAAGCGCGTCCAACCAGCCCGGAAACCACACATGAAGGGCGTGCGGGCGACCTGCGAGACGGGTTGGTAGAATGTTTTTCCGTTTTCATCCTTGAGTTGGAGAGGCGGCAGGACTAATTCACCGGCCAGGCCGCCAAAGGAAACCTTGCGCGTGTCGTAGAGGAAAGCCATGCGTTCATCATTGCCGCGGCTGCCTTCGGTGATGTCGGTGATCAGGTATTTCCAGTGGCCGCCGAGAATTGCGCATAGCTTTTTAAGGGCCCTGAGGTCGCGGCGTACTTCCTGGATGGCGACCAGATCAAAGTGGGCGATGATCTCGGCAATGTAGTAGAAGGCTTCGGGTAGGCGCTCGCCATAGGCGGGGGAGTCAAATTCTCGGATATTCCAGGTGGCAAGCAGCAGGGTTTCGGACTGGGTGCGGGTGGGGACTTCCCGGTCAAGCTGCTGGCGCAGGGCTAGCAGGCGCTCCAGCATGTGCGGGCTGTGTTCTGCTTTGGGGTCTATATTCTGATAGAAAGGCATGGGAACCATCCTTTGAATGAGTAAGGAGGATGCGTATATTTATTATACAGGGATGGAGAATGAAAAGGAATAGGGGGTTGGCCGGGTGGTGTTGTAGAGACTTGCAACAAAGTATTGGACGATGTGCGTTCTTGCGATATATCATATCTGTAAACTCATTCCAATTGTTTCTCAACCACACGTAGGGGCGGATGGCATCCGCCCGCCCTCCGTGCTGATTAATTAGTGATGATAGGGCAGGCAGCTTTGGCAGGCGCAATTTTTTATTACGCGCAGATGTTCAGGGACAGGGTTGTGGGGAATCTCTAGAGTTTTGTGAGTTATTATGAAGAGGGTGAGTGACTTAAATTCACGACAGGGTGTAACGAAAACTACAGTGCCGTAGTCCAGACCAGCATCATTTTCATTCAGTGGGGGCGGGCGCACGCCGTGCGCCCCTACGTGGTGACTATTTGCGCCTGAAATTGGCAATCAGGCGCAGGCCGATGTAAACGACGAGCACGGCCAGGATGAGGATCACGGCGATGGGGCGGGCGGCGTTCAGCCCGAAACCCTGGAAACGCTCGAAGACCAGCACGGGCACGATCTTGGGGTGGTAGGCGAGAATGGCCACCGCCCCGAATTCACTGATCCCGCGCGCCCACATCATCATCGCCCCGGCGGTCACGCCGCGCCAGGCCTGGGGCAGGGTTATGTGCACAAAGGTTTGCCAATGGCTGGCGCCGTCGATCATGGCTGCTTTTTCCATTTCAATGTCGATGGCGGCAAAGGCCTCGCGGCTGGCAGTGACCAGAAAGGGCAGGCCGACAAACAGCATGGCGACTACTACCCCGGCCAACTGGTCGACAAAGAAGATGCCCAGTTTTTGCAAGGGGCTGCCGAGGACGCCGCGGCTGCCGAAAACCATCAGCAGGGCGATGCCGGCGGCAGTGTGGGGGATGATCACCGGCAGGGTGACGATACCTTCCACCAGACCCTTGGCGGGGAACTGGCGGCGGGCCAAAACCCAGGCCAGGGGGACGCCGAGGAAGAATCCGATGCCGGTGGCAATTGTCCCGGCCAGGAAGGTGGTGCCGATTGAACGCAGTACTTCACCATCGCTCAATGCCATCCACAGCTCTGACGGCTGGGTGGCCAGCACCGTTACGGCCAGCGGCAGGATCACAAAGAACAATGCCAGGCTGGCCAGGAAGCTGAGGAGGACGGTGAACCATTGTCTGCGGCTGGTCAAGGTTATTCTCCGGGTTGGGCGATAGCTTGCAGGGCTGCGGGGACATTCGTGTAGCCGTCCGCAATGAAAGTATCCAGCAGGGGGTGGTGGTTGGCATTCATGATTGCTTGTCCTTCTTCGCTGAGCAGGAATTGGATGTATTCTATCGCAAGATCGGGCTGGGGCGCATTGGCGGGAATCGACAGGCCGTAGGTGATCAACTCGCCGGTGAACTCCGGTTTGACGGTGGCGAAGCGCTGGAAGTCCAGCAGCACCTGCACCTGTTCATACGCGGCCAGGTGGGCTGCGCTGCCCATGTTGATCTCATCGGGCAGGCTGATTTTTTGCAGGCCATGCTGGGCAACCACGCTTTCATATTCCAGGGCATAGTCAATATCCCCCGAGTCAAGCAGGCTCAACAACTGGATGCTGGAGCCGCGCAGGAGAATACGTGAGTTGGAGCGGGGTTCAAGTATCTCGGGGACGAGGATCGTGGTGTGGTCTTCGCGATCGAGATCGCGGATGGGGGTGGTGAACTGGCCGCTGAAGATGTCCGAGAAAATGCCTTCCTGCTGGTAGTGTTTTTCGGCAAGTTTCATCAGCATCAGAGTGCGGTAGCCGGAGGCGTCAAAGCGGGGGTCGGCGAGGCCGATGCGCACGTCTTCCCGGCTGAGGATTTCAACCCAGTTTTCGGGGGTGATCTCGTCGGCGTATTTGCTGTTTTCGGTGTATGCGAGGGCCATGCGGTTGCTGGCAAACTTTAAATACCAGTCAGCGTAGGGGATGTCGGTGTCTGGCATGGTCTGGGCGTACATCAGCATGGGGATCAGGGCATGGTCTGCGCTGAGGAGGACGTCAATCG
>JAIOTF010000124.1 GCA_021107195.1 Anaerolineaceae bacterium
CATCCCTTTTGAGGACAAGCTGACCGGAGAGCTTTTGACCAGTGAAAATGTTGTCGTGCTCTTTGCCCAGCACCGCTTTTTCACAGAGAATTATTTTGACATTGATTTGCTGTATATCAGCCGTCTGCCGGCGCTTATCTTTCGCGATGGCCGCATGTATCAGGCTTTCTGGACAACGGCCAACCAGGAATACGAACGCACTACAGGCCGCCTCCGGCCGATCCGCTTTGTGGATGGGGAGGGGAATCCTTTCCCCTTGAAAAATGGGCACACCTGGGTGATGATCGTCCCGCTGTATACAGCGTATAATGAGACTGTGGAATCATTTGTTTTTCGGGAGTTGCGAGCGGGCAATCAACCGGGGTCGGCGAATTGGGCTGTTCATTTTTACCCGCCTGCGACCGGCGGCTGGGCGCTGCCAACCCCGCCTTCGTAACGTTATTTTTTCTTTTTTATAATGAGGAGTAGTGATGAGAGAAAAACCTAATATGATGACATTGTATCCAGAAAGTGATTGGATGCGGTGGCTGTTCAAAGCCCCCATTCTTTCCTGGCGGCTGGGTTTGGGTCCGTTGGTGGGCAAGGTAGCGATGATCCTGACCACCACCGGAAGGAAAACCGGTCTGCCACGGCATACCATGGTTGAGTGCCATACCATCAACGGCAAGAAATATGCGCCCTGTGCGTATGGTGAGAAGGCTGATTATTATCAGAATCTTCTCGTTGATCCCCGGGTGACCGTGCAAACCGCGGACGGGACGCAGTCGATGATTGCTTCCCGGGTAACAGATGACGAAGAATTGACCTTCTTTTTTCAGCATGGCATGGATTATGTGCCGGGAATGTTGACCTGGTATCTGGAATCATTAGGCATTGTGCCTTCTGTGGAAGAAGTGCTGGCTAATAAGGAAAAGATCTATTGGCTGCGTTTTGACCCCACTGAGGAATTGACCCCGCCCGGTCTGGAAGTTGACCTGGCCTGGTTGTGGCCGCTGGCGCTGATCCTGGTGCTGCTGGCCTGGTGTTCCGAGCGCCGACAGAATAAAAAATAAGGGAACCAGTTTTTGAGTAAGCTTTGTTGATCCGATTCTTCTTTTGGGTGAGGTTGCAATGAACATCTTGATCTTGGGCGGAACAGTATTTTTGGGGCGGGCATTGGTGGAAGATGCAAGGCGCCGCGGTCATACTTTGACTTTGTTCAACCGCGGGCAGACCAATGGTGGTTTGTTCCCGGATGTTGAGACACTCTACGGCAATCGTGATGGTGCGTTGGAAGCTTTGCAGGGATGCCGTTGGGATGCAGTCATTGACACCTGTGGCTATGTGCCGCGCGTGGTGCGTCAATCAGTAAACTTGCTTGCGCGCAGCGTGGGTCAGTATGTTTTCATTTCAAGCATTTCAGTGTATGCAGATACCAGCCAGCCCGGGATGACAGAAGACCAGCCTACGGCCCAATTGGAAGTCGAGATTGTAGATGAAACCAACAGTGCTTATTATGGCCCTTTCAAGGCACAATGTGAACAAGTTGTGCAATCCGGTTTGCCGGGGCGGGCTTTGATCGTTCGTCCTGGTCTGCTCGTTGGGCCGCACGACCAGACGGACCGTTTTACCTACTGGCCGCACCGCATTGCTCAAGGTGGCGAGGTGCTTGCCCCTGGGCGACCGGAACGCCCCATTCAATTCATTGATGTCCGTGATCTGGCCGCCTGGATCCTTAACCAGGTGGAAAACCAGCAGAATGGTGTCTTTAACGTCGCCAGTCCATCAGGATGGGCCACGATGGACAGTCTTTTACAGGCCTGTATTCAGGTTATACAATCCAATGCTTCCTTGACATGGGCTTCTGATGACTTTCTTATGCAGCAGTCTGTGGGGGAATGGATTGAACTCCCACTATGGCTGTCCGAATCGGACCCAACAATTGCCGGTTTTTTGCGTTTTGATGTCAGCCGGGCGCTTGCCAGGGGGTTGACCCTGAGACCGGTCGAAGGGACGATCCGTGATACTTTGAACTGGGCCAAAACCTGGTCCAACAACCACGCCTGGCAGGCTGGTATGAACCGGGCGCGGGAAAAAGACCTGCTTAACGTCTTTACACGGGGATATTTTGCCTACTGATCCGAAATCTTCAAGCAAAATGGTAACTTTCAGGCGCCGCGGGGTGCGGTTCAAGCACCGCGTCGGCGCTATTATTTTGGATGCGCATGAGCATATTCTGCTGGTGTATTCGCCGGATGGTTTCTGGTTCATCCCGGGCGGGCATGTGGAGCTGATGGAATCTTCACAGGAAACTGTGCGCCGCGAGATGGAAGAAGAACTCGGTTTTGTGTCTGAGTCTGAGCGCTTGCTGTGGGTTGTTGAAGACTTTTATCATTATCGTGATGAAGTGCATGAAATTGCTCTGTATTTATCTGCTGCGCCCACCGGTTGGCTGCGAGTTGCTCAATGGTCGCGAAACGATCACCCTGAATGAAGAGGGGCTGGAATTTGAGGCGCAATGGGTTCCTCTGGATTCGCTGCCCGATGTCGACCTGCGCCCATCGTGTTTGATCGGGCTGCTGCAGGAGATTCCCGATGCGCCGCGGCATGTGGTGTTTCGGGAGGGGAGCGTTGGCGGTACAGGAGAGGATTAAAATGTTCTCTCAGGAAAAGCCCGCTTCACGAAGACGAAAAACACCCCCTTCTAACCTCCCCCGAATTGCATTCGCAATTCAAGGGAGGCATATGATGACTGCACGTGCAGTGATGATTTTATGGCAGATGAAATGAAAGCAATGACTGAGCACAAAGAAATAACTTATCTCGTTAATTTAGTAATTTGTGCTGCCTCCAAAGACAACGATTCGTAGGGTGCGTTCGCCGCGAACGAAGTCCCTGCAAAACAGGGGAGCGACAACGCACCAATCAGGCGCTCCAATTCGAGAGTTTTAGATACCTGTGGTGATTTCGAGGCGGTGGAGTGAGATTGCTCACCTGTACTTGCAGTACGGTGCAAGCTTCCCTGTGATCGCAATGACAGGTAGATTTTTGGGAGGGGTGATGATGAAAAAAGTAGTGATTTCTCTTCTTTTCGTGACCATGCTGGCGGGGTGTGCGGCTGTGCCGCAAGAGGCGGTGCTGACACCGTCGCTGACGGTGGACAATGCGCCGGAGCCAACCGCGACCAGTACGCCTGTGCCAACAGAGATCAAGCCCACACGCACACCCATTCCATCTCTGACACCAACAGCAACAGATATTCTTCCCTTGCAAAAAGTGCTGCTTACCAGTTATTTCGATTCCCCCACACCGACATTTGATGCTGCGCAGGTGGTGACGGTCATGCCGGCGAAGGTAGCAGAATGTCCTGAGATTAACCCTGATGTAGAATTTGAAGAGGGGATACTCTCGCCGGATATTTCTGCTGAAGATAAACTGGCATATATACTGGATTATCTTAATCAGGGCGGCTCAATGGAGGGAATTCTGGAGAATTTGGAATGTAGCTGTGTGCCTCCGCGAGGATATTACGGTGATTTGAATGGAGATGATATTCCTGAATTGTTGATGAGGTTTCATAGTGGTCATTTTTTGACTTCATTGGAACTTCTTGGATGTGTAAATGGGGAATATGATAATCTTCATACAGTAGAGTTGGGTGGTATGGCGACTGTTGATATTTTGATGATTGAAGATATGAATCTGGATGGCTTTCCTGAAGTATTGTTAGCGGTATGGCCCACTATGGGGACAAGAGCTTGGGGGATTAATAACTCGATAGTTGTGATTTTAAAAAAATAAGTGCTTGCGGTTCACAAATTATCCAGAAGTCATTGTGTACTCCTGTTTGGTAAATAATAGGGCGAATACCTGGGACACATCAATGTCTTGGTCAAG
>JAIOTF010000123.1 GCA_021107195.1 Anaerolineaceae bacterium
AGTGTTTTTTTTGCCGCAGACCATTTCTGTCCAGGAAGCAGGGGCATTTTGCAGTAGTGGTTCATAAGGGCTGACCACGTTGATCAAGCCAGAGAAGGCATCGCCCAGGGCGGTATCTTTGAGGGGAATATTGACCGGCACATTCATGACCACCGGAATGGTTTGGTCGACAGGGACGGTCAGGTTGAGATGGACGGGCAAATTGGTCCCTGCGGGCAAGACAACGTCTGCCGGGGCGTTGTAGATGCTCAAGCCGCCGGTATTGAGTGTGACCCGGGCGCCGGGGATGAAGGTGTCCTGGCTGAGGATGACGATTGTGTCGATGTCGAGGGGCAGGTCAAAACGGGCAGGCACAGTGGTGTTGATGGCGACGGTGGTTTGAATGCTGGCCTCATACATGGTGGTGAAGCTGGTGTCGAGCGGCTCAACCAGTTGTTCCTGAACGACTTTGTTGATCCGAAAGAGTTGGTTGGAGAGGCTGAGGGTGATGGTAATCAAGATGGCATTGGTCAGTAAAGACAACACGCTGGCGACCGTCCAAAAGGCAGAAGGAAGTTTTTCGACGCGCACGTAGCGCCGCCGCTCAGGCTTTTTGGAGGCATCAAATTCAAATTCTGATTCAGTTTGGTAATTGGACACGATTTTCACCTCCAATTTTTCCGGTGCTGCCGGACATTATTTCGTATAGATTATTATGGCAGGTGTTGCGGCTGTTCACTGGGTGCATGTTCTATGCTCATTTTGAATATAGCACAGTTTGACCGGCTAAGGATCAGGAAATTTAAAGAGGGTTATGAGTAGAGAAGGCTCTATTACGTAGCCTCATCTTCTACTTCCGGGGAAGCGGGATTGCTATTCTGTTGCGGAAAAAGGTTGTCTAAGTGAGCTGCTTCAAGCAACGCACATCATGTAAGCAGTGGGGACTATTATTTTTGTTCTTCGATGACGATTTTTTTCTTCGGCGGTTTGTTTTCTTTCGGTTCCCTGGGTTGGGGAATAAGCATCAGGAAGCCTATAACGATGACCAGCTCACCGATCACCACACCTGTAGCCTGCATGGGGCCAAAATAGGGAATATTAGGCAATAAGTGACTGCCGAGACCAAAGATATCTGCCATACTTGAAAACACGGTGACCACATAGCCGGTGCTGACCAGGCGCTGACCAATTTCGGCGGCAATGGAGGGGGATTTCCCTTTCCAGACAGACATTAGGCTGATGTATCCGCCAAGACAGATCAAGGCCAGGCCGATGGTGTACACCGCGATTTGCACAAAGCCGATCACCGGGCTGCGATCAAGATCAAAGATTCCTGGTCGAGCACCCAACAGGAAGATCAAAAAACCCAGCAATGTAGTGGAAAGCCCAATGCGGACGCGCCGGCGGGAATATGCTGCCGGTTTGGTCTTTTTTGGGGCGGCGGAGGAATTATCCCCGGCGTTTGTCATGATTCGGGCAAAGTCCTTTCCAAAAAGCGCTGCCAGTTTCCATAGAAAATGGCGTTGATGTCGGTTTCGGAATAACCGTTGTCAGCCAGCAGCGGCGCCAATTGCGGCAGGTCGGCAATGGTGTCCAGTTCCAATGGTACCTCAGGCCAGCCAAAACCGCCATCGAAATCTGTGCCAATTCCCACATGGCGGGCGCTGCCAGCCATCTGGCAGATGTGGTCAATATTGGCAAAAACGTTTTGCAGGGTTACCTGATGGCGGTCAGCCTGTTTTTGCCAATCGCTGTTTAAGAATCCATTATACGGTAGCATACCGATGATACCATCCCGCTGGATCAATTGTTTAAGGGTTTCATCGCTCAACTGCCGCTGGTGAGGATCCTCTTTGATCAAGGTGCGTGCATTCGCGTGGCTCGCAATGATCGCGCCAGGGAACCGGTCGAGGGCTTGCAGGGCAGAGCGCTCGTTCATGTGGGCGATATCCAGCGGGAAGCCGATTTCGGCCATCACGTCAAGCAGCGCCCAACCCTCTTTGCTGAATTCTCCCGGCACCAGTGTGCCGCCGCAGTAGCGGCCTCCAGCCCAAACGGGACCAATAATGCGCACGCCAGCCTGCCACCATTCAAAAAGGTCATCAGGATGCTCTACTCCCTCTGCGCCTTCCATGGAAAGGAGCAGTCCCACCGGGTGGGAGGTTCGTGGATAATCTGCCGGTGTTTGCTGCCAGGGTTTGAGTACGTTCTGCAGGTCGCTTTTGGTGCGCACCCACGAGAACATGTCGCTATTTTCCTGACATAGCCGGTGGTACAGGTCAATTTGCTGCTGAATCAGGCGGCGGGCCTGCTGCATATTTTGATAAACGAGTTGTTCCCACCCGCCAGATTTGTGATCTTCCGGGACGATGAAAATTGTGGCAAAGATGAGGGCTACCTGACCGCGCTGATAATCCGGCCAGCCTAATAGTGTTTTGCCGGTCCGTTCGAAGATTTCGGGATGCTGGTCTTCAATGGTGCGGGTTTGGGCGGCGGACCGGCGATAATCACGTTGAAAAGTGAGCATGTTATACGCCAGGTCCTGATGGGCATCAATGAGTAGAGGCATAGGATTCTTTCTGGTTTGCAACGACATTAACTGTATTGTAAGCGGTAGAGGGGATTCCTTGCAAGCGCTTGGCAGAAATCAAAAAAGAGCGCACCATGGCCGGTGCGCTCTCAGATATGTCTTGCAGTGCTTCCGCATCCGGCTTTTTAGCAGCCGGTTATTCTTCGGAGGTTTCTTCAGCAGCTTCTTCTTCCGCTGCGGGAGCTTCTTCTACTGTTTCTTCCTCTGCGGGAATTTCTTCAGGAGCTTCTTCTTCCACTGCGGGAGCTTCTTCTACTGTTTTTTCCTCTGCGGGAATTTCTTCAGGAGCTTTTTCTTCCTCTGCGGGAGCTTCTTCCACCGTTTCTTCCTCTGCGGGAGCTTCTTCCACCGTTTCTTCCTCTGCGGGAGCTTCTTCCACCGTTTCTTCCGCTACGGGAATTTCTTCAGGAGCTTTTTCTTCCGCTGCGGGAACTTCTTCAACAGTTTCTTCCGCTGCGGGAGCTTCTTCTACTGTTTCTTTCTCTGAGGCGGCTTCTTCACTGCCAAGCAGGGTTTCCCAGTCTTTATCGGCAAAGGCCATCGATTCAACCCGCCGCAGGCTCAAGCCAATGCGGTGATTGAGGGGTTCAACACGAATGACGCGTAAAGCGACTTTGTCGCCTTCATGCAGAACTTCTTTGGGGTGTTCAATGCGCCGTTCGCTGACCTCGGAGATATGAATGAGACCTTCCAGGTTTTCTTCCAGTCGGGCAAAGGCGCCAAATTTGGTCAGGCGGGTGATGGTGGCTTCCACTAACTGGCCGACTTCGTATTCTTTCAGGCGCTGTGCCATGGGATCTTTTTGAAGCTGGCGAATAGAAAGGCCGATGCGTTTCCTTTCACGGTCAATGCTGATGATCTTAACTTCCACTTCTTGGCCAACTGCGAGAATCTCGCTGGGGTGCTTGATGCGTTCCCAGGCGATTTCAGAGAGGTGCACCAGGCCGTCGGCGCCGCTGATGTTGACAAATGCACCAAAGTCAGCCAGGCTGGTAACGCGACCAGTTCGCACTTCGCCTTCCGTCAGTTCAGCAATGACGCGCTCTTTGAGGCTTTCGCGCGTTTCTGAGCTGGCAGCTCGTTCTGAGAGGATCAAGCGACGGCGTTCAGGGTCAACTTCAATGACACACACGTCAACTTCATCGCCGACCATATCAGACCAGCGTTGCTCGGGTGTGTCGCCAGTGACGTTTGCACGGCGGGAAAGGCTGATTTGTGATGCGGGGACAAAACCACGCAGACCACTCATCGGGACGATCAAACCGCCCTTGTTGTAGCCAATTATGTTGCTGTGGAAAGATTCTTTGGACTTGAGAAGTTCCCCGGCTTCTTTCCAGCTCACAGCTTCACGTGCCCTGGTTAAAGAAAGGATGAGATTGCCGCCCTTATCTTCAGGGTTGATAACATAAACTGGAATCTTTTGGCCAACTTCGAGTGCTTCTAATTCTTCAGGTGGAATGAGGTCGAATTCTTTTCCTGCAACCACACCTTCTGACTTTGCGCCTACGCTGACTAAAATTTGACCGGCACTAACGCTGGCAATGATACCGTCTCGGATTTCCCCGCGTTTGGGAAAATCAATACCAAAACCTTCTTGTTCCAGCAATGTTGCCATGTTTTCTTCTTCTTGAATTTCGGGCATGGCTCCCGGTTCGATTGGGGCGTCGTTCTGTTCCATCAAAATAAGTTCTCCAGACAAGCGATGATTTGGGCACTTATCAAGTTTCTTCAATATCTTGGCAAGTTTATGAGCTGACCTGATAGTACCCACAGATTTCCAATTATAACGCATTTTTTTCTTGAATCTGTCAAGAGAGTATGCCAATTCTCACAGTTTTCGGGTTTTTCTGTGCTTAAATAAAGCAAAACTCCCCCAAAATGAATATCCTCGGGGAGTTTTGGGTGTTTCATCAGCAGTGTTGATCAATGGCGCTTGCGTTTCTTTTTGCGTTTGCCGCTGGCTTGTGATGTCTGTGCGGCAGGTTGTGCCAAGTTTTTTTCTGTTGGAAGCTCGCTGCTTTCAACAGTGATCGCTCGCGGGCGGAAGGTGAATGCTTTGCTGACCACACCGAGGCGGATGTTCTTCAGGAGCTGCTTGAACATGTCGGTGGCTTTGCTTTTGTATTGCACCAGCGGGTCGCGCTGTCCGTAGCGTTCCATGCCCACCTGGATGCGTAATGCTTCCACCTGGGTCAGGTATTCGACCCACTGGTTGGAAACGACTTGCAGCAACAACTGCCGGTAGGCATCATTTTGCAGCCGCCGGCCGAGGATGTTGCTGACCAATTGGCGGTCTTCGTCATTGAAATCGAAAAGGGAAAGACTGACAAGCCGGGAGAATTTCTCTTCGCCCAGGGCGCCTTTCAATTGGTTTTGCAGACTTTCGTCAAACTGGCTGAGGGTGGCGTTGACCTTCTGGAATTGGCTCCATTGGAAGCGGCCGCGCACTTTTTCCAGAACCTGCAGGGCTTCTTCCAGGTGCTGGACGACGCGCTCGCTGATTTCTTCCGGTTCGCTGACGCCGATCAGGTGGGCAGCCAGATAGATGTAATGCAGCCGACCGTAGCGGAGTTTAATGCGGCGGTGTGTCTTCTCGCTGAAAGCCAGGCGGGTGCCGACGATCATCAGGGAAAGGATTTGAATCAGGGAAGCATCGTTCAGGGGGACATCTGCAATATCTTTTAGCCCTTTGTCGAGGTCGCGGGCGATTTCGCCCTCCTGGCCAATCAGGCGTTTTTGCCGTTGGTCGAAGAGTTCTTCAACGGCTTGCAGTATTTGGTCGGCTGCTTTCTGCCAATCCCGGGTATTGGTGCTGTCGAGGCTGGCTTTCAGGCTGCCACGCCCCAGGGTGCGTTCCAGCGCACCGTGCAGGCGGCGCACGTTGAGGCTGATAAGCTGTTCTTGTACCTGATCGAAAATGGCTTCCCGTACTTCTTCGCCTTCACCATCCAGCATCTTGCGCAGATGGTCCTGGGGCAGTTTGAGCGGTACGCGCAGCAGGGTGCCCAATTCGATTTGCAGTTCCTGGGGTGAGCGCACCGGTTGGGGTTCATCCAGGTCTGCGTTTTCCAGCCCTTCCAGGATCAGGTCAAGGGTTTCTTCGGCTTCCTGAAGGCGGTTGTTCAATTTATCTTCGGTAGTATCGATGAGGATATTGGTACGATTGAGGATGTGTTCACGTTCTGCTTGCAGGGCCCGGTTTGCCAGGTCAAGCAGGGCAGCTTTGAGGGCGGCGGTGTCGGGTTCCGTGCCGACGCTTCTCTGAATTTCATCCATCAGCAAGCGATAAGTGAAGGAGGCAAAGCCCAGATCTTCATACTGGATGGGGGGCTGCACGTCGTTCAGGTATCCCAGCAACTGCCAGGGGCCTTCTTCGTTAGCCAGTGAGGTGAGAATGCGTTCCTGCAGTTCGCTGCGCAGCATATCGAGGATGTCTTCAGTGAGGTCTTCCTTGTCGAAGATGCGATCGCGCTGGTCATAGATGCGCTGGCGCTGGGCATTGAGGACGTCATCATATTCCAGGAGGTGTTTGCGGATATCGAAGTTGTTGCCTTCTACGCGTTCCTGGGATTGTTCCACGATCCGGCCGAGGATCCTCATTTCGATGGGCAGACTGTCATCCAGTGCCATGCGGCCCCAGAGGGCTTCCACCTGCTGGCCGCCGAAGAGGCGCATTAATTCATCTTCCAGGGAGAGGTAGAAGCGCGATGAGCCGGGATCACCCTGGCGGGCAGCACGGCCGCGTAGTTGGTTATCAATGCGCCGGGCTTCATGACGCTCGGTGCCGATCACGTGCAGGCCGCCGAGTTCGCGTACCTTATCCATTTTGTCAACGTAGTCAATGTAGGTGTTTACCTTTTCTTCGTAAATACCATAATCATTCACTTTTTGTAACGCGGCGCATCGTTCCTCATGGTTCATACTGAAGGGGTCTTCGACGATGCCTCTGAGGACGTGAGTGTTGATGTCCTGAATGATCTCTTCATAGAGTTCGCCGCCGAGTTTGATATCGACACCACGACCGGCCATGTTGGTGGCGATGGTGACTGCGTCGAAGGCGCCGGCGCCGGCAATGATCAGTGCTTCGGTGTCGTGCTTGCGGGCGTTCAACACCTGGTGCGGTACCCCATTGCGGATGGCGGTATCCAGACGGGCGGCGTGTTCGGGCCGCAGGTCCAGGGCGTGCAGCAGGAGGGGCAGGTTGTCATTTTGGGCGGGGTCAAGCGAGGGCAGATTGAGATTGGTTTCTTTGACGATCTGCCGCAGATCATGGCTTCGCAGCTTGTCAAGCGGGGCGCTGAGCGGCTTTAACTCTGGCGGGGTGCGGTCAATCATCGTCAGGTTGTTTTGATCCAGCCAGGCCTGGCGGATCAGCATGACCTGCATCAACTGGCGCACACTTGCTGTGGAGAGCCGGTTTGAAAGGAGATCTGAATGTTCCACTGAGGTCGTGCCGACCAACTGCGGGCGGCCAATGATATGAAAGCGGATGATCTCCTGCACAATAGCTCGTAATTTGGCTTCTTCGGTGCGGTAGACGACATCCGGGTAGTCTTTGCGTTTCCAGAAGAGGGGATGTTTTTCCGGCAGGCCGTCGCGGGTGTAATAGATGTATTCGTAGCCGTATTCGTCTTTATCCTTGAGGGCGATCAGGTCGGTGTCTTCGCGCTCCGCGAGATAATCGAGGTTGGTGGGAATAGGCAGCACCTCGAGTTGGTAGATCTTGTCGAATTCTTCGGCTTCGGTGAGGGCGGTACCGGTCATGCCGGCCAGTTTTTCGTACATGCGGAAGTAGTTCTGGATGGTGATGGTGGCGTAGGTAATGTTTTCCGGTTTCACCGGTACGCCTTCTTTGGCTTCTACGGCCTGGTGCAGGCCTTCTGACCAGCGGCGGCCGGGCATCTGCCGCCCGGTGAATTCGTCAACGATGACGATCTTGTTGCCGATCTTGAGGTATTCCTTGTTGCGTTTGTAGAGGAATTCTGCGCGCAGGGCCTGTTCCAGATGGCCGAGCACACGTGCCTGTTCGGGGGTGATGTCTTCAGGGCGGTCAGGATCGCGCAGGGCCATGTTGAGCAGCTCTTCAACGCGGGCCTCACCGATCTCGGTCAGGTTCACCTGGCGGTCGCGCTCTTCAACCTCGTAGTCTTCAGGGCGCAATTGACGCACTACCTGGGCCATCTTGCGGTACCATTCGCCTTCATCCTGGGCTGGGCCGGAGATGATGAGCGGGGTGCGGGCTTCATCGATCAGGACGTTATCGACCTCATCGATGATGCAGTAGAAGTGGCTGCGCTGGACGCGTTCGCTTTTGTCCCGTGAGAGATTGTCACGCAGGTAGTCGAAGCCAAATTCACTGTTGGTGCCATAAGTCAGATCGGCTTGATATGCTTCCCGCCGGGATACCATGCGCAGTTGATGCTGGTCTTCCTGCGAGGAAGTTTTCTCAAGATCAACCAGGAAAGCTTTCTTGCCGTTTTCGGTGCGGGCGGCCATTTGCAGTACGCCGATGGTCAGTCCGAGGAAGTTAAAGATGGGCGCCATCCAGCGGGCATCACGGCGGGCAAGGTAGTCGTTGACCGTGACCAGGTGCACGCCGCGGCTGGTGAGACCGTTGAGGTAGAGAGGCAAAGTAGCGACTAGAGTCTTGCCTTCACCGGTGCGCATTTCGGCGATCTCACCGCGATGCAAAACAATGCCGCCGATCATCTGCACGTCATAATGACGCAGGCCAATGGTGCGCTTGCTGACTTCGCGCACG
>JAIOTF010000409.1 GCA_021107195.1 Anaerolineaceae bacterium
ATGAGACAACTTTCTCTCTTTATAATGCGCCGGGATTATTTTGCCTGTTTCCACATAATGCCACACTACATCACTATGTACCAACCCGCACTCGGGGTGGGTTTCCAGGTAATCCACCTGCATCTGCAGTTTCTTGGGATGATGCCAATAATCGTCACCTTCGCAGAAAGAGATATATTTCCCTTTAGAGTTTTTCAAAAGATTAATAAAATTCCATCTGCCGGTTGGCTGTTCGTTTACATAAATGACATTTCTACGATCATTTAAAAACAGTCGGATTTTATCAGGATATTTTGCCGCATATTCCTTGCAAATTTCGCGTGTCCCGTCAGATGAATCATCTTCGCCAATTAAAACTTCATAAGGAAAATTCGTTTTTTGCATCAAGGCACCTTCTATTGCCTGGGCAATATAAGGCTCATGATTGTATGTAACTATATTGACGCTGACCAAGGGTGTCTTGGAAAGCACGGCCGGATCGCTGATTTCCTGAGATGGAATCTCATCGGCCTTGAAAGTTTGATGTTCATTATGTTCTGTCATGGCATTTTTTCTGATTTTCGATTGTCAATCGGCATATCTAAAGTTGAACGACTTTGACTTAATCATCTCAATGATTTCCATAAAAGAAGATATCCTGAAGATGTAACAAATACCGACATAAAGCACGATCCCTGTCATGATTTGCGCAGACAGCAACGCTAACTGATTGGCAATATGTGTATATTTAAGCGCATAGACGCCTAATCCCATTATACTGGCCAGCGCCAAGCTGGGTATTAAATCCTGAATCTGTTCGGTTATTGGATAATCCAGCATCTTTCCCGTGTAGTGGGCGTTTAAAAAATAGCCAAGGCAGGATATGACAATCTGCCCATAGATCATGGCGATGATGCCCCAACGGTAAGTAACTGCAATGACAATAACGATCAGGATTTTTTTCAGGATTTCAAGTCGAAAAAAAAGATCCGAACGTCCCTGGGCGATCAAGACGTTCAGATTGATTACATGGACTGGATACAACATTCCAACCACGCAAAGCAATTGCAAGTAAGGAATACAGGGAGCCCATTTTTCGGTGAGCAACACCAGAACCAGCGGTTTAGCCACAATCGCCAAACCTATCATCATGGGAAAATTGATCATCACCAGCATGGTCAGCGCCTTACGGACGCCGCGCTTCAACCGGGGCTTGTCATCCTGCACCGATGAAAACACTGGGAAAGTAACTCGACTGACTATACCCGAAATATTGTCTACCGGCAGTTGCTGAAGCCCCTTGGCACGGGAATAAAATCCCAGAGCCATCGGAGAAAAAAGTTTACCTATCACCACAAGATAAATATTCTGGAAAACAGTATCAAGCAATCCAGAGGCGAGAAGACGCGAACCAAAAGCAAACATTTCACGCAGCGCCGCAAAACTGAATACCAGCGAAGGCCGCCAGGTGTTGAAAACCCACAGTAATGCAGTTCTAAAAAGATTGCTGCCAAGCGACTGCGCCACCAGGCTCCACACACCGAAGCCATTGAACGCCATGGTTATACCAATCGTTCCCGAAATGACAGTGGCTATCACACTTACTTTTAGTTGTGTCTTGAAATCTATGTGCTTGGTAAGCAGAGTAGTCTGCACCAGGCCGAAGGCATTAATTATCAGGTTAAGAGACAATGCACATGTCAGAGGTACCAACAGCGGTTGGTTGTAAAAACCAGCTATCCACGGCGCTGCCAAACACAGCAAACCAGCCACAAGAAAGCCCACAAATATATTGAAATAAAATATTGAGCATTCATCAATGTGGGCGGTGTTTTTCTTTTGAATTAGCGCTTGGCCAAACCCACTGTTGATAAACGACTGGGCAATTGCTATGAAAATTGCCAGCATCGCGATCAGCCCGAACTCCTCGGGCATGAGCAACCTGGCTAGGATAATGGAAATGATAAACTGGATTCCCTGCTGACCGAAGCGTTCAAGAAAGCTCCAGAAGAGGGCGTGGAGGGTCTTGCTTTTTAATCCATCTGACATATTTCAGAAACTCTTATGCCTCATAAAAGGTTTGGCAACACGATTCAGGATTCGTCAGCACCGCTCGTCTCATTTACTGATCGTCGCCACGTCAAGGCCGCTGTCGAATAATGCCTGCGCGAGCGGCATAAAGATCACCAGCATCCCGATTAGTCCAAACTCTTCGGGCGCAAGCAATCGCGCCAGGACGAGCGAAATAGCAAATTCAACCGGCCTGTTGTCAGATATGCTTGAAAAATCACCACAGCAAGGCGCCAACTGTCTTTGACCGCAAAGTCTCGCCCATTTCTTCGCAGCGCTTTCTGTTGATCGACAGGTGCGTCGCGCGATTCCACGCTGTACAACGACTACTTCTTCAGACGTAGAGTGTGCTGGCCCGCACAACTTCCTGTACACGAGTACACGTAAATCACCCAAACTTCTTTATCGCGTAAACGCTCATTGGGAGGAACATAGCACCAGCACCGTTCGTTAGGTGTTGTCAAGGCCAGTAATCCATAAAGCCCTGCTTAAAGTGAAGATATTCCCAACCCAGGTTGCGATTCAACTTATCAATCTCTGGCTTGACATCTTCTGGAGGCTTCTTAAACCATATCCACATCTTTGAATCGGGATTGTATACAGAACACGCATATCCCCACTCCTCCATTAAACGTTGCATGCTCCGATTTGTAAAAAAACTTGAATGGACCGGAAGCAAATACATCCAAATGGGGTCCTTAGGGATTTCACCGCACACGAGTGTATGAATACCAAGACATCCGTCGATCGAAACATGTGACTCTATTTCATCAAGCGTTTTCCTTGCTCGTACATGCTCGAATACGCCCGTACTGACTACTAAATCATAAGTCCTCTTCTCCAAATCCGACGCTTGCACGGAATTAATGCGCGGAACGATGTAGCAATCATAGTTCATCAAATTGCAATCAAAATACTGATTCAATAGAATAGACAGGTTCCCCTCCCCACATCCCCAGTCCAACCAGTTCTCGTGACCTCCAAGTAAGTGATGCTTGTTCAGCAGAAATAGCATTAACCCCTGAGCAAAATATCCTTGATTGCGATTATAGGAATTATTACCTCGGAGATTATTCCACGTGTGGAACTTCGCATTAAGCACCTCCCAATCCTTTAAATCCATGTCGAAGTGAGTTTTTGAAGCGCAGAATCCGCAATTGGGACAACAGTGATAGTCAACATTAGAAAGGCTATACTCCGCAAAAAGTTTTGAGAAGGAATAACGCATTTCTGATCTGCATATTATGCATTTCATGTGATTCTCCTTCAGTTTAAATCGATGAGACTATAGAAAGACGCGGACTTGCGCTTCGCTAATTCTATTATCCCCGCCCAATATGCGCTTAAGCAGAATATTCTGTTCATGCTTGGTTCACACTCCGTGATATTAACCCCGCTGTTCAGAATAGGAGCTATGTTTCTGAATTCAAGTGGGCCATAATCTCCTCCGGGGTATTCCACATCAACACGTCAATGATCGAGAGCCCCGGAACGAAATCCCAGCGTCGGCAGTCATATTCCATGTTCTGGAATTCCTGGATTCTGAGGGTGATGCCGCTGGCAGCGAATTTCTCAGGGTCAAAAATGTCAGCTCCGCCAGGGGGATTGAGATATTCCGTCGCGCCCATTACTTCTGAAATTCGCAGCGCCCAGTCTCCAGGACCCTCCACGGGACCAAGGTCAAAATCCATTTCGGAAAAGAAGTCAAAGTTAAAATCAATGCCAAGTCGACGACAAACGCTTTTCATCACTCGCACGTTCAGGTGCGAGATATAAGATTCCTTTTCATCTAAGGACTCCTCGACCAAATCTATAGTCTGCTTGTAATAGCGCGCCTTCTTCTTATAGCGCAATAGCTGAGCCAAGATGCGGTTCTTCCAGTCAATGCTATCAGCTATCTCTATATCCTTTATCGTGGCTTTCCTTGAGTGTTTTTTTAAAGGAACCAGAATATACTGCCATCCTGAATCAAAGTTTTGAATACGGTTGCGATTCACCCAGCCATGTCGGATATACTGTGCCGTGTCAAAAACAATCCAGCGATCCGTGCTATTTATGAGATCAAAGTACCCAAG
>JAIOTF010000367.1 GCA_021107195.1 Anaerolineaceae bacterium
GACGGCCAGTTCACCATCGCCGATCACAACACCACCGTTCAGTGGCTGGCAGACAATGACCCTGATGGCGGCGGCCCCATGGTTGCTTCCCTTTCCCCCCTCTCCACCTGCACCGGCTGCGGCATGCGCACCGCATCGGGCGTACTCGAATTAGAAGGCCGTCCGGGGGCTGTGTGGGTGATCGTCTTCCTCTCGGATGGCATGGCCAACCTGAGTGATACCTACAATGCCAGCATTGCCAACAATGTTCCACCGGAATATCCCAACGGTTTCTGCAACGGCCGCTTTGGCCTGGCAACCACCCCGCCCAACTACTCATTCTCAGCCGGCGGTTACTGGCCCTTCCTGTGTACCGTGACAGACGTCTCCCGCCCGCGTTACTGCATTGACGTTAACCAGGATACCTGCCCGCCAGGCACCATCTGGCAAGGCTCCACCCCCAATACCAATTACAGCGTGCTGGACTATGTTTACGACATGACCGATGACGCCGCACTGACCAAGTCGGCAAATCTGAAGGAACCCCCCGGAAATGATATTGCCATCTATTCGATCGCACTGATCAGTTCAGCCCGCCAGAACCCATACTTTTACACTGCTGAAAACCTGCTGCGCTATATGGCCGCAGTGGGTGACGATGGTGACCGCAGCACCGACCAATGCGAAACCACCAGTAATTTTGAATCCTGCGGGCAATATTATCTGGCGCCGACCAGTGCAGAGCTCATCCCCATCTTTGAAGACATCGCTGGCCGTATCTACACCCGGATCACAAATTAATGCAACAAAAGAAGAACTATCCATCATTATTTCCAGGACTCTTCTTGCCTGACTGGAGGGCAACATGAGCAAAATCAAAAAAATGATCAACGGCATTCAACAACATCTTCAACGCCGTTCACGCGCCCAGGGGTTGGTTGAATTCGCTCTTGCGCTGCCCGTCCTCTTGATGCTCATCTTCGGAGTGATCGAGTTTGGGCGCCTGCTGCAAGCCTGGCTGGCACTGGAGAATGGCGCCCGCTTTGGCGTGCGCTATGCCACGACCGGTGAATACAATCCCGCCTACTGTTCAGATGCGGTCGACGCATTTGAAGCCGTGCGGTTTCGCGACCCTCTGGATCCCGATAATGCCTCTGAATATGCCGTGATGACAGCAGACGAGAAGACCGACGGCCGGGACGACTGTATCGTTCACACCAGCGATGGCAAGGTCAACAACCAGATCACCAGCGCCCTGCAGGACTGGGCGCGTTTGCCGTCCATCTACGATGCTGCTCTCTCCGGTGCAACCGGCATCGCCTGGGATGCTGCCGAACTGGTGTCTGGTGAATACTCGGATTATCTTCAGGATTCCTACGACCCCGGCACTTATTCCTATAATGTCTTCGGCGATTTATTACCAAACGCCGACAACCGCGGCAACCCGGGCGAACCGGGGTATTTTGCCATCTCCATTTGCAGCAACCGCGCCAATTCCACAGACGGCACCCTGCCGGACGACAGCCTGCCCGACGGCGGCGCCTTCTTCTTTGATACCACTGACTTCTTCTTCCCTGGCGATGAAGGCGATGATGCCTACCGCTATCGGGTCTATTGCGATTATGTCTCACTGTCCGACAGCAAGGTGGTGCGCTATGTAGATGATGCTGGCGGCCCTGGCGACCGGGTCAAGGTCGAACTCAGCTACCGGCACAATCTGATCACCCCCTTCCTCAGCAACTGGTGGCCGACCCTGAGCCTCAACTCCCAGCGCGAAGGTCTGGTTGAGAAGTTCCGCGCCTCGCGTGTGACCGGTTTGAGCGGCGCGATCGGCTTCCTCGCCACCAAAACCTACACTCCGCCGCCGCCCACCGAGACTCCCACTGCCACCAATACCCCCATGCCCCAGACCTGTTTGAACGTGGGCGGGGTACTCAAAGAAATGTTCACTGATATTTCAGGCAACTATATCTCATATCTGACGAGTGCAGCCAGTTATCCCCTCTACCCCTCCTCCTACGCTATCGAACCCAAGTTCGAACTGGATCCCTACAATATTGGTAATAACTATGGCAGCCGCTGGCGTGCTTACCTGTGCCCGCCGTATGATGGCGAGTACACCTTCTGGATCTCCAGCGACGACCATTCTGAACTCTATATCAGCCCCAATCAAAGCGAAGCTGCCAAATCACGCATCGCCCGGGTCAATGGCTGGACCAGCTCGCGCCAGTGGGACAAGTATCCCTCTGACCAGCAATCTGCCCCCATCACCCTCGTCGGCGGCCAGCTCTACTATATTGAAGCCCTGCATAAAGAAGGCAGCGGCGGCGACAACCTGGCCGTGGCCTGGAACGGACCAGGGGTGAGCGGAGTCAACGTCATTGCCGGGCAGTATCTGGTGCCCGAGGAGGTCGTCCACGCCCCCACCCCCACACCCAGTCCCACTCCGCCCGCAGACTGCGACATGCTCGTCAACCTGCTGGAAACCAGCATTGGCGAAAGCATGGCCATTCAATACAAGAGTTATGGTGGATACTTGCTGGATTCTTACCTGCAGAACGTGGGCCCGTACCCGATCTATTTCACCGGGGCCGAGATGGACTACAACGGCGCCTGGCATAACGAAGCCCAGGCCCCCGATCCCGACCGCGTGTTTGACCTGTATGGCTGGAATCATAATTACCGCAATCCGATCTACGATCCTGCCAATGTTGCCACCACTGACTACAGCCATGATTTCCCCAACCCGAAGGTCATTTATGAGAACAACACCGGCTATTTCAAGTGGACCTATGCCCGCAGCAATTTCAATTTCTGGATCACGCCCTACGTGCGTTCCTATCCAATGCCGGCCAACAACCTGACGCCCACCCCGAGTTACAATCCGGGCAGTATAACCCGTGACTTCTACTGGAACAGTGACTTTGAAGGCACGATCAAATATGAATTCCGGCCGATAGGCGGCGATGTGCTGCAATGCGAAATGGATGTCACCGGCAAACCCGGTCCGGAGATCAAACCCACCATTTATCCCAACAACACCATTGGAGATCAAAGTTTCTACATCCGGGCTGTGGTGGAAGGCAACAAAGACATCTCCGCTAATGACCAGAACGTGAATGAAGTGCGCTTCTACGTTTACAATTCCAGCGGCACGCTGGTGCATTATCGCCGGGACACACGCTCTCCCTATTGTATCTTTGGCGGCAGCTGCCGCTCCTACACCCCCTATGTGAACTCCTGGTCGCGCGGCGATTTGATCAGCAGCGATACTTATACGCTGATGATCATCGCCCAGAACAACGACCCCGGCAACCGCAGAAAATCCGCAGCGATCGTGCGCACATTTGTGATCAATGCCCCCACCCCCACGCCCACCAACACCCTGGCGCCTTCGCGGACATCGACCATCACCCGCACGCCGACCAGGACCCTGCCGCCAACCATCACCCGCACGCCGACCAGGACCCTGCCGGCGACGCGCACCGGTACACCCACCAGGACCGGGACAGCAACCAGGACCCCAACGCGCACCCGAACGCCAACCAGAACCGCGACGCGCACCAATACCGTCCCGGTCACTGCTACCCGCACGGCGACCAGGACCAGTACCCCCACGCCGTGTCTGACACCCGATGAACTGGGTGGCTGCCCATAGCAGCACGTAAAATCCCTGGAACCTTGCGCTTCCCTTATGCGCAAGGCTCCGCTCTTTTTATACGATGACCTCCGCTCCTCCATCCCCGAGCCTCAAGGAACGTCTGACCCGTTTCCGGAAAATCAGGCCGCGCCTGCTTCTCATCCTGACAGCGCTGGCACTTGCTGCTGTATTATGGGTAGTGCTGCGCAGCCTGACTCAGTCCCCGCACCTTTCCATTGAATGGCGGCTGTTCCTGCTGTTGATCGCAGCCTTGCTCAGCCTGTGGATCGGCCTGGGAGGGGTGACCTTCCTTCTGAAACAGTATGGACGCTCTCTGGCGGACGTACTCTCAATATCTGTTATTTTGATACTGGCCTACCTCATCCCGACTCTGGCTTTTGTCATTCCCGATTGGATCAATCAAAGTCTTTCCGATCCAAAGACACTGCTGCCGGGCGGGTTGCTCGGCACAGCCGGACTGGCAGCAGGCCAGCCCTGGTTTTATTTGTGGCAAACACTGGTTTTGGCAGGCAGCAGCCTCACCCGTCCGTCAAAACTGGCACGTGCCGCGTCAGACAACGCCGCACTCCACTGGCAGGTCACCGCCAGCCTGTTGACCGGGCTGGCCGCCTGGTTGGCGGGGGCCTTCATCTATGGCCTGGTTTCTACGCCATATCCTGCAGAACCAAGCCCACCCTCCGCCATCCTGCAGGCGACCCTGCTGGGGGTCAGCATATTGATCGCCCCCTGGGCAGAAGAACACTTCTTCCGCGGCGAAATTTTACCCCGCTGGGAAGCATCCCTGGGGCGCACCCAGGCCGTGCTGGCCAGCGCTGCCCTGTTTGCCACCCTGCAACTGCGCCCGCTGCTTTGGCTGCCTGCCTTCGTGGTGGGACTCATGCTGGCCGAACTTGCCCTGCGAACCCGGCGGCTGATCTATCCCATTCTGGCCCATGCCCTGTGCAATCTGCTCTTCTTCCTGCTGGGCTGGTATCTGGTCATTTGATCTCTGCTCCAATTTCCTGATCCCCATCCCCCACAATCGCATATAATTAACCCCATCCTCAATGCAAAGGAGACCACTGCACATGCCGCAAGCCACATACCATTTTCCTGAAGGCTTTGTCTGGGGCAGCGCCACAGCCGCCCACCAGGTTGAAGGCAGCAATAACAACAATGATTGGGCAGACTGGGAAACCCGGGATGGTCATATTGAAGAGAATGGTCGCTGCGATCTCTCCTGTGACTGGTGGAACGGCCGCTGGCGCGAAGACCTCGACCGGGCTGCCGAATCCGGCCAGACCTCCCACCGTCTGTCCCTGGAATGGAGCCGTATCCAGCCCACCCCCGACCGCTGGGATGAGAATGCCCTCGACCGTTACCGCACCATCCTGCAAGGGATGATCGAGCGCGGCTTACAACCCCTGGTCACCCTGCACCATTTCACCCTGCCGCGCTGGTTTGCCGAGGGCGGCGGCTGGGAAAACGACGACAGTCCCCTGCTCTTTGATACTTATGTCCGGCGGACGGTGACCGCCCTCAAGGAATACAACAATTGTTGGGTCACGATCAACGAACCTAACGTCATCATCTACCGTGGATACATGGAAGGTGCCTTCCCACCCGGCAAGAACGACCCGGGGGCGGCCTTCCACGCCCTGTGTAATCTCGTTCGCAGCCATGCCATCGCCTACCACACCATCCATGAAGTTCAACCCCGGGCCCAAGTGGGCATGGCCCACCAGTACCGCGGTTTCATCCCGGCTCACAAATTTTCCCCGCTGGATGCCGCTGTCACCGCCTTCAACCATCAATCCTTCAATAAGGTTTTTCCCCGGGCGCTGGCCGATGGCCGGGTGCGCTTCCTGCATAAAAGCACGCGCCTGCCCGCCGCTGCCGGCACGCAGGACTTCTTCGGCCTCAACTATTACACCTGCGACATCGTCGCCTTCCGGCCGTCTCCCAAAAACCTGTTCCAGGCGCGCTGGTACCCGCCCGAAGCTGAGCCCAGCCGCACCGGCTTCAATGCCAGCTATCCCCCCGGCATGACCATGGCCCTCAACTGGGCAAACAGCTACCACCTGCCAATCCTCATCACTGAAAATGGCATCGAGGACAGCCAGGACGGCCTCCGCCGCCGCTACCTGCTTTCCCATTTGCACCAGGTCTGGCACGCCCTCAACCACAACATGCCCATCCGCGGCTATTACCACTGGTCGCTGATCGACAATTTCGAGTGGGAACGCGGCTGGACACTGCAATTTGGCCTTTGGGCATTTGATCGCGAGACCCAGGTCCGCACTGCCCGCCCCAGCGCCGACCTGTACGCCGCCATCTGTAAAGAAAACGCCATCTCACACGCCATGGTGAAAGAATTTTCTCCCGCCATGCTGCCTGATCTCTTCCCGGGATAAATAAATCCAATATGCAAACCCGCCGCCCCCTGATGCCTGTATTGCTGGTGCTCGGTCTGCTGCTCCTGGCAGGCTGCGAACAGCAGGCCTCCCCCGCTCCGGCCGCCCCCCTGCCGTCACCGACTCTTGCCCCCGCGCAGACCAGCACCCCCGCGGCCGCACCAACCTTGACCGCAGCCCCTGCCAAGCCAGCACCTACCCCTACATATCTGCCGCCAACACCCATCCCCAACCCTACGCCAATGACCCAATTCAGCTTTGCAGTGACCGCCGACATGCGCACCTTCTCCGGCCCGGGGGAATATGATTCTCCTCAATATTTTCGCGGCGCAGTGCAAGCCCTGGCTGACCTGGGCCATTCTTCTTTCATGATCACCGCCGGAGATATGGATGACCCTGCAGCGGTCAAATGGACCATTGAACAGACTCTGGGCATTAATTATTTCTGGATTCCTGTAGTCGGCAATCACGAGTGGCTGGATGGCGCCATGCAGTATTTGCGCGCCTACAATTACGATACCAACAAGGCTGCCCCGCCCAACATCGTCCGTTCCGGCCCCCCTTCCTGCCCGCAAACAACCTTCGCCTTTGATCACGGCAATACCCATTTCGTGATCCTCAACGAGTATTGCAATGCCGATTCAGACATGACCACCGATGGCAACGTCAGCGACACCCTCTACAACTGGCTGGCCGAAGATCTTGCCGCCAACCAACTGCCGCACGTCTTTGTCGTCGGTCACGAACCGGCTTATCCCCAACCGGATGCTGCCACCGGCCGCGTCCGCCATATCAACGAAAGTCTGGACGAGCACCCAGAAAACCGTGACCTCTTCTGGCAGTTGCTGCAGGAAGCTGAGGTAACCGCATACCTGTGCGGTCACTCCCATAATTATAGTGCCGTGCAGATCCACGGGGTCTGGCAGATCAATACCGGGCATGCCCGCGGCCTGGGAGATCCTGAAGTGCCTTCCACATTTCTGGTCATCCATGTGATCAATGATGTCGTCGCCCTCGAGGCTTACCGTGACGATGCCCAGGGCGGCCCATATAACCTGTACGAAGTCAAAATCCTTTCCCCCATGCAATAGCCTTCTATGCCTGAAAAAAGCCAATCGCGCGCTCACTATGCCGGCAAGCTCAGCGTATGATCGGCATACTGCTCAAGAGCCAAAACCGGAAGCTTTTCTTCAGCTTCCGGCCATTTTCATATCGCATTATTCAGCTTGCGTTTTTCCTGCCTCTGACACCACAATTTTGTCCTTGCCCCCGCTCTTGGCCTCATACAACGCTTTGTCCATCAAGTAAATCAACCTATCCAGCTCAGTGATCTCAGGCATCCAGGTCACAATGCCAACGCTGACCGTCAGCTGAAGCTGCTCGCCACGATACATAACCCTGCGCTCCGCCAGAATTTGATGCAAACGATCGGCAAATTGCACCGCCTGGCTCTGTTGCAGACCAGGGATCAATAACCCAAACTCATCACCCCCAACACGGGCCAGCACATCTACCTCGCGAGACTCCTGCAAACAAGTGTCCGCCACCATGCGCAGCATCTGATCCCCGGCAGGATGCCCATAAGCATCATTGATCTGCTTGAAATCGTCAAGGTCGATCAGGAGCATGGAAAACACCTGCCCATACAGCTTGGGAAGCGACAATGCATAATCTGCACGACCTATGAAGTATCGCCGGTTATAGAGATGGGTTAAATCATCCGTAACCCACAAGTGCGCAAGCTGCGCCCTGGCTTCATCCAATTCATAATAAGCCCGTAAAACGAAATAGCTTACCGGGAGTGTGAGCACCAGTGAAACAACCGCCCCGATCGACAGATCAGCCCCCGATAAGATACCACTCACCAAGTATCGATCCCTAAGA
>JAIOTF010000308.1 GCA_021107195.1 Anaerolineaceae bacterium
CAATATCGTAGCCAGCTTATTTTCGCTCCAATCGATAGATCACACCTTGCAAGTAGTCGCTGAAATACAATTCGCCGTTCTCGTCTTCGCCGAATGTGCTGATATAACTGCCGGTCTGAAACAATTCTTTCACGGCCCGACAGTAGTCTTCATTAGGCAGCATGCCCCAGACGCGTCCGGAAATAAAATCGCCAAAGATGTAGATGCCATAGAATTCGGGCAGGGCTTGCCCGCGGTAGACGTATCCGCCTGTGATCGATTTCCCCAGGCTGTGGTCATATTCATGTACCGGATCGATGAATATGGCGTCTTGGGGAGGTGTGCCGCGGTACGGAGAGCTGCCCTCTTTGAAATTCCAGCCAAAATTGAAACCGCCTGGCGAGCCCGCTGGCAAGAAGTTGATCTCTTCCCAGGCGTCTTGCCCGACATCAGCGATGTAAAGATCGCCGGTCAAGCGGTCGAAAGAGAAGCGCCAGGGATTGCGTAAACCATAGGCCCAGACTTCTGGCTGGCCATCGCCTTCTAAATAAGGATTGTCGGCGGGGATGGTATAACGCTGAGGAGCAGAGACGTCGATGCGCAACAGCGTGCCGAGCAGATTATCAGGGTTTTGCCCATTGCTGCCGGAGTCGCCTGTTCCGCCGCCATCTCCAACACTGATGTATAAGAGGCCATCCGGGCCGAATTGCATCCCACCGCCGTTATGGTTGGCGCTCGGCTGCTCGATTTGCAGGAGGATATCCTCGCTGTCAGGGTTGGCGGCGTTCATCTCATCTGATACGCGGTAGCGGGCGATCACCGAACTACCGCTTCGGTTTGTGTAATTGATGTAGAAAACCTGCTTGGTGGCGTAATCGCGCGGAAAGGCCAATCCCAGCAACCCTTGTTCGCTTTCATCGCTGGTCAGGCGGCTAACGGTTTCACTCAGGTCGAGGAATGGCTGCGGCAGCAAAATATCTTGTTGGAGGATGAATATCTTCCCGGTCTGCTCAACGATAAACAGCCGCCCGGTGCCATCTTTGGGCGAAACGATGTCCAGGGGGCGTTCCAGGCCGCTGGCAATTGGCTGCCAGACGAAGTCCGCTGGATCGGGAAACGCTACTGCATCCGCCACCCCGGCAGAATCGGGCGCCGTAGGAGTATCTAAGGCTGGAATACTCTTCGGAGTTGCTTCGCTGATAGTTTTTGTTGACAGGGCGGCTGCCGTTGCGGGCACTAGTGCGTGCGTATTCGGAGAAATTGGTTGGCATGCGCTCAAAAGCACGAAACCTGAGATGAGCAGGGTGGATTTCATCACTTATTTCCTCACCAATAAAACAGTCTTTTCCTGCCCGATGGGCGGGCAGGAAAGACCAGACGTTTCTTAAGTATAGACGATTTTTACCATGTGAGTTGCTTATTCCCAGCGAGGTCCTCACACACTATTTTTTCCTTGACCTGCACCGCCGCCAGAAGTACTGCAGCGCTCAAAGGCGGGCAGGTGTTTTTGGTCAGAGGCTTGTTGCAGCGCTTCATAGACCGAAATGATATCCTGGCGTTCTGTTGTGTCGAACAGGCGGGTATATAGGTCACGGTTGAGGATCTCGGCCTCCACTCCCGTTTCACAGGCTTCCACGGCACTGGCGAAACTGGGGACATTGCCGATCCAGGTATTTTCTGGAACGGGTACGCCGTAGGTGTTGAACAGGACGATCAGGGCACCAATGTAGGTTGCTTCCGATCCGCGAATACTGGCAAACGGGTTGACGTCGCCATGGTCCTGGAGGACTTGATCGTATACTGCCCAGGCGTGGTATTCGTCATTGAGTGCCAGCAAGAGACCTTCGATCTCCTCTGCGGTGAGGGGGCCATTGTAATCGGTGAGGTCCACCTGCTCGCAAATCGGGCAGTCAAATCCTTCGGAATGGTCTTCGGTGGTCATGCTCTGCGTTTCCATCGTTGCTACGGGCTCAACCGGTGGCGCCGGCTCTGTCGCCTGAATCTCCTGCGGGTTGCTTTCATTGGCAGGTAAAGCTGCCTGGCTGGTAGCGGCTGCCACCGGGGTGGCTGCACATGCACTAAGCGTCAATCCGGCAATAAGTAAAACCCATAATGTTTTTTCATTTTCGCACCTCCAATGAGGTATAAGTAAGTTTTGTAACTATGCATATTCTAGGAGGTGGGTGTCAAAAAAGCGTGAACAGGTTGTGAAGAATTGGTGAATTTTCAAAATAAAAGCCATAAATTCAACGGTTATGTTCTGGATTTAACCGTTCATAATCCGGCACAGAATAGAAATTTTATGGCTGTCTATATCCGCGTACCGTGAGCTCTAACCTGCTCTGAAGGCAGTCTTCAAGAGGGTATAAGAAATTCTCCACATAAATAGCCTGCATGTTTGTTCTATGCGGGCAGGGGTTTTGGAGGGGAGAGTCCTTATTCCCATTTAGCGACCTGGTTTCTTCCGTCGCGTTTGGCTTGATATAAGGCTTGATCGGCGTGGTCGATCAGCGCTTCCAACGATATCGCAGGCTCAGGAATGCACAAGCAACTGACTCCGATACTCAAGGTGATTTGAAACGCCCCCTTTTTTCCTGTGAAGGGCAGCTTGTGGCTTTCCTGCCGCAATCTTTCTGCGAGCACATACGCCTGTGGCAAATTTGTCTCTGGCAATAAAAGGATCAGCTCATCGCCGCCATATCTAGCCAACACATCAGCTTTTCTTAAGCGCTCTTTGCAGAAACCGGAAATGGCACAAAGCACTTCATCGCCCTTTTGATGGCCGTGTTTGTCATTGATCAGTTTGAAGTGGTCAATGTCAATCAATAAGACTGAAAGCTGCCGCCGGTAGCGGACAGCCTGCTCGAAGGTCCTTTCGGCCAACTCAAAGAAGTGTCTGCGGTTGTAGAGATCGGTAAGCGAGTCCAGGGCAGCCAGAGATTGGATATCTCTGATGAGTTTCTCGGTTTCGGTCACATCGCGAAAGACGAGGATCATTCCTTCTTGATGGGGCGAACTCGTTAATGTATATTGATGCGGCTTTCCATCAAGGCTCATTTTGTATTTGTGTTCTTTTGAGAACTCCCCATTTTCTTTCAATGTTCTCCAATCAGGGAAGAGGCATTCCAATTCTGTTCCGATTGGATCGGTTTCTTCCAGATGGAGGAGCTGCCTGGCTGTTTGGTTGATATCCAATATTTGGTATAGGGAGTCGATTATAACGACTCCATCTTGAAGATGTTCAAGCACTGAAGAGCGCGAGACAGGTGCCAGATCAAATAATCGGTAGTGTATCAAGCTGTAGGTGAAGGTAATTGCCGGCACGGCCAGGGCAATTGGAGAAAAATCTTTATGAATCGGGAAAATTCTCAGGATTGAGATGAAATTCCACAGAACAGGAAGGGTGATGCCGTAGAATAATAGCTTTGTCTGATTGCGGAACACTTTGGGAAAATTGGAGAAATAGAGGAGCAGGATAACCGAAACAGAGATCAAAATCGTATGAGAGTACAGGGCATTGATGGTAAACCAAAAACCATATTCCGTTTTGATCGCTAACATTCCTCTGATTGGGATAAATTCATAACCCGTCCAGAACCAGTGTAATGATTCATTTGCCCAGGTCAGGGCAATTGTGATGATTGGGATAACAAAGAACGACCAGCTAATCTTATGAAGAGGCATTCCAATATACTGTAGGGAGAATAATAACCAAATTGGCGGGATGAGGGTCAGGAAAACAAATGACAGCTTCATGAAGAAGATGGTCAGTGATGGGCTTGTTGTGACTAGCTCCAACGTATTGAAGATGAGAAAACCGAAGGCGCAGAACTGGCTGGCGACAAAATACTTCCCTTTAGGGGTGAAGCGCCATTTCCAACTGGTGAGGATACACACCAGAATTGCTGCTCCTGCAAAGGGCATCAAGATCATAAAAAGTTGATATTGCCAGATCATAGCATTGTCCTGAAGGTATTTTAAGAAAGAAGTAATATCTCTAAAATATACTGCCTGAGATTATTATACAGGCAATGGGTAGAATCGCAAAAGCCGGGAGGTAGCTGATAAGATTTCTCGTCAACAGAAAAGGCGGGATAATCCTGCGGAGAAGAAGATGAGGGGGCTCTTTGGGAATCGCCGTGATTTTCTGCGTCGCAGTGTGAAACCACCGCAACATATGGGGCGAAGACAGCGATTACCTCCATATCTGGCGTAGAACATTAATTTGTCACGGCAGTTCCCAGAGAACCGATGAGGGGATTGCTGTATCAATAGAGAAGTATGCAAAATAACTTTACTAATTGAAAAAGATGGTAAATATTCATGAAACGCGATGGCGTTATTTCTAAATTAAAGGAGCAACGCCAAGTACTAACTCAGCAATATGGTGTTGCATCCCTATTTCTTTTTGGGTCTGTTGCCCGTGATGATACTCGTCCCGATAGCGATGTTGATTTGTTGGTTGAATTTAAACAACCAATCGGTTTATTCCAATTTATTGAGGTTCAGCAAAAATTAGAAACCACCCTAGCAGGCTGTCGGAGAGAAATCCTGCCACCCAATTTCGGGCTGTTTTTCGAACAAAAGCGGGGCATTTATCCCCTTTTTTAGTCGAAAAGCAGGTAAAAGTGGGGTGCTTTTATAGAAAAATGCTCTCTCCGACAAGCTGCTAGGTTAAATGATTTTATCACGTATAACATATCAATCAACCCGATCAAAATGCGTTCGCGTTTTCTGGTCGTCGGGAAATGCACTACAGTTTTTGGCGAGTTATCGCGGGCGTTGGGCGGCAGCAATGCATAAGTATGCTTGGTAAAAGTCTAGTGTCAGCCAGTTATCGCAGTGATGAATCTGAACGCTGGCAGGGTTCTATCCAATTGATATTTGGATTTCATGGACTAATCAGGGCTGCCTCAATGGAATTATCATTCATTCATATCAAACAGAGAAGGAGGACTTATAATGATTACTTCAACAAAGATGTTACCGGAGGGGTATGTTCTATCCGGTGAGATTAACCTGAAAAAAAATAAACGATTGGCCATCACCCTGAACATCGCTGCGTTTTTCGTCTTCGTCCTCAGCTTTTACCTGCTGTCAAGTTTCACGGCTTTGGTACGCCCAAACTTGATGAATATTTCGGGCAGCATAACGGCAGGTGGGGCGGCTGTCGTGGTGGGGCTGGTGATTATGCTCTTCACTATCCATGAATTAATCCACGGGGTTTTCTTCTGGGTGTTCACCCGCAGCAAGCCTGTCTTTGCCCTACGCCTGTTCTATGCGTACGCCGGTGCCCCGGATTGGTATATTCCCACCCGCCAATTTATGATCGTTGCGTTAGGGCCGCTGGTAATCATAGGCGCTGCGGGGCTGTTGCTCATCCTGCTGGCCCCCATAAGATGGATCATGTTTATCATATTTTTTGTGGCCATGAATACAGGCGGGGCTGCAGGCGATCTTTTTGTTTTCGCCCGCCTTTTCAAGTTACCGCCAACAAGTCTCATGAACGACACCGGAGATATAGTTACCTTCTACGAACGGCAATCAACCATTGACCATCCATAGTGTTTGTTTCGATTTAGAGTACTGCAATCAGAATAGACTGCCATATACTATGAAATAAAGGCGCACTGTGCCGCCCAACCCAAGTTAGAGCAGCCCTGCCTTCGGCAGAGGGTACGCGACGAATTTTGCTAAAATTGGCTCTGGTTTGCGCAGCGTCAGGAGCAAACACGGCAGGCTGCTCAACAAATCGTTGCACGAATCGAAGAGCAATATGTAGAATGATGAGCAATTATGATCAGAAAGTCAAAAAAATAAGAGCGCATAATCAACCAATACTCGATGAGTTTCAATCTTGGCTGGAGAAGTCAGGACTTGCACCGAAAACGGTCAAAAACCACGTAGAGAATATTGACTTTTTCACTAAGTATTTGGTTTATTACGAGCCGTTATCAAAACTCGATGAAGCTGATGATGGTGATGTCAGTAGTTTTCTTGGGGATTGGTTTCCCACCCGTAAATGTGTCTTCAAGCCAGACTGATGAAATATCGTTTATTTCTGTTGCTGAAATAGTATATTCTCCTGAAATACCTGCCTTAAATCCAAGTTGTACCCATTCTGTTTCAGGTAAAGTATTTATTGCAATATTCTTGTCAGCAATTGAATATATCTGTGGATAAGAAACATCATAAGCAAAGAATTTATGAGCATCGTAATTTCCGTCAAATTCTTCGGTAGCATCTTCATCAAAAAGAATAACCGTTTCGTCAGTTTTACCATTACCTTCTGCAAGAAACCTTACCATATTATTAACGGTATTTTTAAAGAAAGTAGTCGGATTATGAATTTTTACACTATTATCACATATTAATGTTCCAAGAGATTGATTAGCTGTAACTTCAACAAAATATCCTTGTCCGGGGGCAATATATTGTGTACCGCCATTTGTTCCTGCAGTACCGTTCCATGTTGCCCAGTTGCCGCTTGCTTCAATATATATAGTTGCATTCACATTTGTTTTGGTCCAGCCCGGCGATGCATTCCAGTCGATTGATGATGGATATGGGTTACCCATTAAATTCCAGCCCAATGTATCTTCGGGAGGCGGAGGAGTGCCTGATCTTGTGAGATTATTTGCCGATCCATAGGAACCTGTATTCAATGTGCCAATAAATTGGGCTTTAGCATTAATATTATTCCATAAAGCATAACCTTGCATTACGTTTAACGCAGTTAACGGATCAGTAATATCCGTATATTGGTTTGTTGATTCGGTATGATATTGCAGGTAAAGTCCCAAAAACATATTTGCTGTTGCACCGGAAATTGGTGAAGAAATAAAATGCCATTGACTTCCGGTATAATAACGCTCAACAGTAGCATTTACACCACTGCTCTCAATTAAAGAACCGGTACCGGTTGCATCGGATTTAACGGTTAAAGTGCCATTGTTTGTTAAAGTACCGTTTACTGTCAATGCTCCGGTTGTACCTATTTCAAGGCTTGCACCGGCATATATAAACAGATTATTACAAGTTGCCAGACCGGTGATTACCGGGAAAGAAGCTTTTAAACCACTGACATCAGGAATTTCGGCATTCAGCATATCATTGGGAACTCCGTTGTGCCAGTTGCCCGGGTTATCCCAGTTGTTATCAGCCATCCCATTCCAGTCGGTGTATATACCAATATTTTCCGCACCTGGTGTGGGCGGCGATTGATCATAAGTATATGTATTTCTTTGACCGCC
>JAIOTF010000343.1 GCA_021107195.1 Anaerolineaceae bacterium
CCCAGGAGCCGCCCCGCAAGACGCGATATTCACCTTTTGATGGTCCGGTCGGATTCCTGGGCGGTGATTTCTGATAATAATCCTCGCCATACCAATCTGCCATCCACTCCCACACATTGCCAGCCATATCCAGTGCCCCACACGGACTCACCCCTCCCGGATAACTTCCCACTGCCGTGGTACCGCCTATATTCATATTAAAATTCAGCAGCCGCGAGTTCGGCTTCTCATTCCCCCACGGATACTTGCGCCCATCCACGCTCCGCGCCGCCTTCTCCCACTCCGCTTCACTCGGTAAATAAATCGAGTAACCGCTTACCCTGCTTGCCCACAAGCAAAAAGCCTGCGCATCCTTCCAACTTACATGAACCACCGGATGATCGGATATTTTTGCAATACCATTCTGGTCAATTTGCGGCTTCCGCCAATAAATACCATTGACTTTCTTCCCTTCCTTTTTCTCAAAGTCCCAAACCCAGGAGTACCCTATCTTTTCCGCTGAAGTTTTATATCCCGTCGCCTTTACGTAAGCCGCAAACTGGGCATTCGTCACTGGATATTTTCCAATCCAATAGACATCCAAATATACTTTATGTCTCTGTTTTTCATCATCATCCGCATCAGGTTCATCTTCATCGCTGCCCATCCAAAACCCGCCAGCCGGGACGCGCACAAAGACCATCTCAACTTCCCTGGCAAGCGTGACTGTCAATTCATTGCCAGGCACATCAACAATCGGTTGGGATATTTCCGCTGGCGTTTCCAAATGCTGCTTCTTCCCGCCAGTCATTGAATCATCGTTACAAAAACCCCGCAATCGCAGTGTCTTGATCAGGGTTAATACACCGCCATCGAATTTCCTGCGCAAGTCAATGCGTTGATAAAACCACAAAGAGAGCGGTACCGCATCTTCAGGCTCACCTTTGATCAATAATGGAAAAATTTCTTTCCCATACGCTTCAGCCTTGCCGCATTCGCTATCCACCCATTTCGATTTGTACGCGGCCGGCGATAAAAGCACCACAACAGCATCGCACTTCTTTAAATTTCTGTCAATTGCCCGCATCCAATTTGAAGTACCCGGCGTCAGGTTTTCATCCGTCCACACAGATACCCCACCCTGCTGCAATGCCTGCTTAATGCGGTGCATAGCAACCAAGTCTTCGCGGCTGTAACTGAAAAAGATCATTGCCATATTAATCCCCAACTGTGTTTAAAATTAATCCGATTGCGTCAATTCAATCCCGGCAATCTTCGCCAGCACATCTGCATAGATTGCAAGCTCCTGCCGCAGCGCTTCCAATTCCTGACGCACTTCCCCAATTCGTTCCCACGCGTCTTCATGCTCTCTGGGACTGACACCATCCGGACGCTGTGCTTCATAGGTTTGCAAGGTTGGGTGCCATTTCGCCAGGAAGGGCCGCAAGCCAACGTTCAGCACGTCAATCGCTACCTTCCCTAAAGAATTCGGTCCCTTTGCCACCCCCGGCCCCGCTGCGCGCAGGATGCCGCGGGTGATGTCAAACAACCTGTACAGGGATGTCAGCGCCTCCCGCACCAGACCCTCATCGTCCTTCAGTTCCTGCACCGCAATGCGCGTGGTCAGTTCCACATACAACTCCCAGGCTGCATTTTTCTGGGCGTCATCAGGTACAAGGGTAATCTTGCCCAAATCAAAAGGCAGTCCAATTTCTAACTTTGCGGCTTTCACTTTATCTTCTTTCGCCATGCCTGCGCTCCTTTCCTTGTTCCTCGTGAAGCAAAACTATAACGATTTCAATCGTTACTACGTGAGGTCTAACATTGTAGTAACCACTTCAGTGGTTATGCAGCTACACATTAACGACTGAAGTCGTTACTACACCTTCTTAAACCTTATTCATACCTTAAGTTAATTATACTCATCCTCACCCAGATTCACAGTTAAATGGACGCCCCTGCCGGACAAGTAGGGTCAGGACATGCCTGACCCCTACAACATTCCACAAAACCTGTCTACTTCAAATCCGTGGACATGATCGCCAGCTCATCGCGGCGGTACCAGCCGACTTTGTGCCAGAAGGCGATGCCGCCGAGGTTGGTTTCGTAGACCATCAGGTGAGCTTTCTGGATACCCTGCCGGCGCAGGCCGTCCAGGCAGTGTTCCATCATGCGGTTGGCGATGCCCTGGGAGCGATACGCTTCAGCTACGGCGACGTGGTAAATGTATCCGCGACGGCCGTCGTGGCCGCACATGGCCGTGCCGACCAGCGTAGTCCCCTGGCGGGCGACAAAGCACAAGCCCGGGTTGCGCTCCAGGAATCTGGCAATGGCGGGGCGCTCGTCAGCGCTGCTCAAGCCCATGCCCGGAGTTTGCTGCCAGAGCTGGATGGCCTCTTCGTAATCTGCAATCGTCATTTCAAGGATTTGCATGTCTGCCATCTCCTTTTTGTCGGCTATGCGAAGTATCAGGAACGCAGCCGGCGCACATCGGCATTGTTGAGCAAGATAGTGAGCACGGCCTGATGTTTTGCGGGTTTGCCGAAAACTTTCCACGTGCAAATGCGTTCATCCCCTTCTTTATTCACTTTACGGGAAATCACCCGCAGGCGGTATTCTTTCCAGAGGGCATCCATTTGAGCGTAGCATGCGGCATCATTGGGAATGGTGATCTCATAGGTGATTAATTCCGACAACCCTTCCAGCCAATTTTCGAACCAGGGAAAGCCCCACAAAACAACAAGAATGATAATGGTGGCATAGATGGCAAGGGGCCAATAGCCAGCGCCAATACCCATGCCCAGGGCAGCCACGAGCCAGATGGTGGAAGCGGTGGTCAGGCCCTTAATCTGGCCTCCCTGCTGGATGATGACGCCAGCGCCGAGGAAACCAATCCCGCTGACGATGTTGGCGGCAATGCGGGCAGGGTCAAATTCCCCGGCGATATCAATTGAGAAAACGGTAAACAGGGTGGCGCCGGTGCAGATGAGGATCATGGTGCGGAAGCCGGCGGCTTTGTCGCGCAGTTCCCGCTCTATGCCGATCAATCCACCGACCAGCACAGCCAGGAGCAATCGTTCCAGATTTCCGGAAACAAGCAGTTCATATAAAGAAAATGTCATTGGTCTCCTCCAGTCTGTGTTTCTACAAGTATACAATATTGAAGGCAATCAATTAGTGGTCAGGAAACCAGGGATCAGAGAAAACCTGAGCCTGCCGACAGCGTACCCGAACGGGTAAGGGTCGCAATGCAGGGGAGTAAATGCTTCCCTGTACGCTTCGACAAACTCAACGCACGGCTTAATAAATACCTCCGGCAGCCCAAACGCCGCCGGAGGCTCATCACCATCTCGAATTGACCAATCACTAATCAACTAATTGACTGCCCCCCTATAAAACGATATTGACCAGGCGCCCGGGAACGACGACGACTTTGCGCGGTTCCTTGCCTGCCAGATATCTGGTGACTTTATCACTGGCCAGAGCTTTGGCTTTGGCATCTTCCTGGCTGATGCCCGCGGGGACAATAATGCGGTCACGCAGTTTGCCGTTGACCTGCACAATGAGGGTAATTTCCTCCTCAGCTGCGGCTTCTTCATCCGCTTCCGGCCAGGTCTGGGTATGCACAGAATAGGGTTTGCCCAATGCGGCCCACAGTTCTTCTGAAATGTGGGGGGCGATGGGGGCCAGCAGGCGCAGATAGATATCGATTGCTTCGTCCCAGGCTTCGCTGCCCCAGGCGCCTTTTTGTTTGGCTTTGACCATTTCATTCAACAATTCCATCAAACCCGAAATTGTGGTGTTGAATTGCAGGTTTTCAAAGTCGCGTGTGAGCTGGATCACGGTCTGATGCACTTTGCGGCGCAGGCCGCGAATGGTATCCTGATCGGCCTGACCCTGACCGGGTTGCAGGACCATCGACCACACACGGCGCAGCCAGCGCATGGTGCCATCAATGCCGCTGCTATTCCAGGGTGCACCTAACTCCCAACGGGCGAAGAACATCAGATAGGCGCGCACAGCATCCGCACCGTAAGCCTGCACCAATTTATCCGGTGAGATGACATTGCCGCGGCTCTTGGACATCTTCTCCGAGTCTTCCCCCAGCACCATGCCCTGATTACGTAGGGCTGCCATAGGTTCATCGCCTTTGGTGACACCAATGTCGCGCATGGCTTTATGAAAGAAGCGGGTATAAATGAGATGCATGGTGGCATGCTCAATGCCGCCCGTGTACAGATCCACCGGCATCCAGTAATCATATTCTTTCGGATCAAAGGGGCCATCCGCATAATCCGGGCTCAGATAGCGCAGGTGATACCAGGAGGAGCACATAAAGGTGTCCATAGTGTCAGTCTCACGCTCGGCCGGGCCGCCGCACTCGGGGCAGGTGGTCTTGCGCCAGGTGGGATGCAGCTTCAGCGGACTTTCGCCGGTGGGCTTCCACTCGACATCATCCGGCAACAAGATAGGCAGTTGTTCTTCCGGCACGGGAACGGCACCGCATTTCGGGCAGTGGATCATCGGGATGGGCGCTCCCCAATAACGCTGGCGCGAGATCAACCAATCGCGCAGGCGGTAGTTCACATCCCGATATCCCGTCCCTTTCTTCTCCAAATAAGCGATGATCTGTTCAAATGCCTGATCACCGGGGGTGCCTGTGAGCGCTCCGGAATTGACCATCCTGCCTTTGGCGGGAATCGCTGTGGCCATGTCACCCGAAACAATCTCATCCTTATCATCCGGTTGGATGACAACCCGAATTTCCAGGTCATACTTGCGAGCGAACTCGAAGTCGCGCTGGTCATGGGCCGGTACTGCCATGATCGCTCCGGTTCCATAGGTCATCAGCACGTAATCGGCGATCCAGATCGGAATGCGTTCATCTGTGACCGGGTTGATGGCATATCCACCCGTAAACACACCCGTCTTTTCCTTATCCGTCGCTTCGCGCTGAATATCCGTCTGGCGCAGTGCCTCATCGATATAGCCTTGCACTGTATTCCACTGCTCCGGTGTGGTGATCTTTTTCACCAGGGGATGCTCTGGTGCCAGCACCATAAAGGTTGCCCCCCACAAGGTGTCTGGCCGCGTGGTAAATACTTTCAGATCATCACCTGCTTCGGTGCGGAAGGTCACTGATGCCCCTTCAGACCTGCCAATCCAGTTGGTCTGCAATGTTTGCACTTGCTCGGGCCAGTCGATGGTATCAAATTTCAAGAGCTCATCTGCGTATTTTGTGGTGCGGAAGAACCACTGATCCAGATTCTTCTTAATAACCGGGGTTTCACAGCGTTCGCAGTGGCGGTCTTCGCCCCACACCTGTTCGCGCGCCAGGGTAGTATTGCAATTCGGGCACCAATCCACGGGCGACATCTTGTGATAGGCCAGGCCATGCTTGAATAATTTTACAAAGAACCACTGGGTCCACTTGTAATACTTGGGATCAGCACTGACAGCTTCACGGCGCCAATCGATCATAGTACCCATGCTGCGCAACTGCTTGCGCATATTGTCAATATTCTTGTAAGTCCACTGCTTGGGATGGATGTTACGCTTAATGGCCGCATTTTCTGCCGGCAGACCAAAAGCGTCAAATCCCATGGGAAACATGACGTTATAGCCCTGCATACGTTTGAAACGTGCGCGGGCATCCGATGGCGATATGGCATACCAGTGACCAATGTGTAAATCACCGGAGGGATAGGGCAGCATGGTCAAGGCATAGAATTTTTCCTGGTTGGGATCAATGTCGGCATGATACAGACCATCAGTCTCCCATTTTTGCTGCCATTTGGGCTCGATCTCTGCCGGGTTGTAAGCCGGAATTTCTTTCTTTGACATGGTTTCACTCCCTGCACATTTCATAATAGTATTAAAACAAAAATCCTTCGCCCATTCAGGGACGAAGGAGGATTCTCCGCGGTACCACCCTGCTTGTCTGAGTTTTTCAGACCGCTTTGGATCGCGTTATCGGGCGAAACCCGGCTCCGGCTACCCCTTTTCACCGGTGCGAAGTGCTCCTGAGATGGAGCTGGCTGGCGAGTTCAACCTGAGGCATTCCACGATGCCTGCCGGACTTTCACCAATACGCCGGCTCTCTGGTGGATGGTTTACTACTCCTGCCCTTCTTTAATCTTTATTACGTAAACACTCAGGGGAAAAAAGGTTTGCCCTGAGTGCTGGTCAATTTTGTGGACCCAGAGAGATTCGAACTCTCGACCTCCTCAATGCCATTGAGGCGCGCTCCCAGCTGCGCCATGGGCCCTTATTCTTTTGTAAAGCTGCTCTGTTCTTTCTTCTATCGCAGCCAGTGGACCTGGAGGGATTCGAACCCTCGACCTCTTCAGTGCGATTGAAGCGCGCTCCCAGACTGCGCTACAGGCCCTCGTCAAGGGCAAGCAGAATTCTACCTGAACCATCGAAAGCTGTCAAGTAATTCAGGGAAAATTCAGCAATTCCAAATATGAATACGATAATTATTGTCTAATATGGCGCGGGCTTGTAAATTAGCCAAATGGGTACCTTTTTCTCATAAAAACGGCACAAAATTTGTTTGTCTCACAAGTTTTCGTCACAACAAAAGTGCTGGAAAGTCCCCAAA
>JAIOTF010000314.1 GCA_021107195.1 Anaerolineaceae bacterium
GCACGGGTTGCAACCAACAATGCGAATGCTTTATCCGCGCGGGATGCGTTCCGCATGGCAACCATCGAAGCAGCTGGAGTGTGCCGGATCGAGGCAGGCGAAGTTCTCCCTGGCCGCTTGGCTGATCTGGCAATCGTCGAATTGAAGGGTGCTCACCTGCGCCCATTCCACGCAGACAAACTATTAGAGATGCTGGTTTTTTGCGCGCGTGCGGGGGACGTGCGAGATACGATCATCAATGGCGAAATTGTTATGCGTGACAGACAGATTCAAACAATCAACGAGACCGAGATAATGCAGGAAGCCGAAGAAACAGAGGCTGTGCTATACGCCCAGCGCGCCAATTTTTCATATTAGCCGCTCGAAGGAGGTTCTACAGTGAGTCAATCGCTGGTTTCGTATTATCCAGGAAATACACTCATCCACAGGCTTGATCCCAGGGCAAAACTTCTGTTTTTGCTTGTCATCAGCGTAGTCATTTTTTCGATACAGGATCTATTGCTGTCAATTTTTGTTTTTTTGACGCTGTGCGCATTGTGGGTCTCCGCCAAACTGCCCGTTTCGATCATCTGGAGTTTCGCAAGAGGATTGCTGCCCGTATTCATTTTCCTGATTGTGGTTCAAGCCATTCTCTACCCAGGCGAAAATATACTGATTGAACCTCTCATTCCCAACTTTATCCCAGGGATTGGGGGAGTTGGAAATATAACTCTGGAAGGCATTTTATTTGCAATCTTGTTGATGTTCAGGCTGGTTTCGATGATCGTACTGCTGCCTCTTGTGAGTATGACCACGCCGGTACAAATTCTGGCATTGGGATTGGTGAAAATTGGGGTTCCATATCAACTTTCTTATACCCTTACCTCTGCCTTGAATATGGTGCCAATCTTACAAAACGAAATAGCCTCGATTGTGGACGCTCAAAAATTAAGAGCAATGCAGACATTCGAGAAAGGCAAATTGAGAGACAAATTACGCTCTTATCCAGCTCTGGTAACGCCACTCGTAATTGGCGCTATGAGACGCGCTCAAGCGATGTCAGTTGCGATGGATTCGCGCGCTTTTGGTGCTTTCGGAACCCGAACATACATTGAAGACGTCGAACTCAGATCAACAGATTGGATATTCATGGTATGCGTGGTTCTATATTCTGTTGCTGTTTTTGTTGCCAAAGCCATGTTTTTATCTTGAACAGGATTGAGAGTCGAGAAAATGACGAATAATATTATAGAACTGATCGACGTATCATACAGATACCCCAGAACAAAGCGGACTGTTATCAAAAAGTTGAATCTGACGGTTCCAAAAGGCGAACTGCTTGCCGTTATGGGCGAGAATGGGGCCGGGAAAAGCACGCTCTGCCAGATTCTGAATGGCATTATTCCCCATTCTGCTGGCGGGACCCTGAGAGGTCAAGTCCTCATCGAAGGCATCGACACACAGAAGTCGTCAGTTGGACAGTTATCCACCAAAGTCGGGATAGTGCTGGAAGACCCCGAGACGCAACTATTCACCACATCAGTTCTCAATGAGGTTGCATTTGGCCCCGAAAACCTACTCATGCCTGTCGAAGAAATCCTCGAAAGAGCCAAACGGGTGCTTGAATTGGTACGGCTGGACGGCTACGAAGACCGCCCCCCAACAGACCTTTCCGGCGGGCAGAAGCAGAGGCTGGCAATTGCTGCCGGGTTGGTGATGCAGCCCTCCATTCTTATCCTGGATGAGTCCACTTCGCAAATCGACCCCCTGGGGGTGGTAGAGGTCTTAACGCTGGTTCAAAAGTTGAACAAAGAACTTGGCATGACCATAATAATGTCAACCGATAAAAGCGAGGAAGTCGCCAGAATTGCCGATCACATCTTGGTGCTGGACGAGGGCCGCGAGGTTGCTTACGGGCCCCCCAGAGAGATTTTCGCGGATACCGGCCTCTTCAAAAAATTTATGATTCGTGCTCCCCAGGTTTCACAATTGGGAGCCGTCCTTCAGGAAGCAGAACACCCGCTGCCAACCTTTCCCATCGTACTTGACGAAGCGCGTGACGGCATTGTAACACTGCTTGATAGCAAATCTCCTCCGGTGGTTTCGGGGACTGCCGAAACAAAAAGCAGAGGTGAAGAAGAAATCGAAACTGCTTCGAAGAAATCAATTATCTCAGTCGACCACCTCACCTACGTTTACCAACCCCGGGATGTGCTGGCCGTCGATGATGTGAATTTCGATATCAAAGAAGGCGAGTTCGTTGCCATCATCGGGCAGAATGGATCGGGAAAAACAACCATCCTGAAGAACCTTTTAGGGCTGCTGCACCCAACGTCCGGGAAAGTGACGGTTGCCGGTCTCGACACCAGTCAAACCGCAGTTTCAGAATTGGCCAGGCATGTGGGGTTTGTTTTGCAGAATCCAGACCAGCAGTTGTTTGCGGAAACAATCCAGGACGAAATTGCTTTCGGTCCGCAGAATCTTGGGGTCGATGAAGCTGAAGTTAAAAGACGCGTGGACGAAGCGATCGAAATGGTCGGCCTGGAATGTGACAAGATGGAATTCCCCCCCGCTTTACCCAAAGGCGACCGGGCCAAGGTGGTCATCGCAAGCGCATTAGCCTTAAACCCTGAGATCATGATCTTAGACGAACCAACTACCGGTCAGGACTACAAAGGCTGTCACCAGATTCTACAGATAGCTCGCAAGTTGCATCAGGAGAATCGCACAGTTGTCTTTGTAACTCACCACATGGCCCTGGTGGCGGAATATGCCCAACGGGTGATTATTATGTGCGACGGGAAAATTCTACTCGACAGTAAACCCGAAGACATCTTTGGCCAGCCAGAGGTGATCAGAAAAGCACATATCATTCCTCCTCAAATCACCGAGCTGAGTCAGCAATTACCCAAGAGCCTGGGGCTGCCCAGGACTCCCCTGACGGTACAGCAATTGTCCGAAGCTATATTGAACCGTTTCAATAATCAGGGACTAGGACACTGATCTCCGATACCTAATCCCTTTTTTTGGAGGCTTTACATGCAAGACTTACTGACCCGCCTGCAAGATATTTGCGGCAAAAAACACGTTTCGAATGCCCTGGTTGATCGCATGACCTACCGGCGTGACTGCGGCCCAACGCCGGGTGGGCTGCCAGAATATATTGTGCGTCCCGAAAGCGTTGATGAAGTCGTTGAATTGGTCAAGGTCGCCAACGAATATAAGACGCCCCTCTTTATGTGGGGCAGGGCCACCACTTTCGTCGATTTCGGCATCGGGGAAGGGTGTATTGTTCTGGCCCTCGACCTGTTGAATAAATATGAAATCGATTTACAAAACCAGGTTGTCACTGCGGACGCGGGCGTGATCTGGCATGCACTGGATTCTGAAATCAATAAACTTGGCTGGGAACTGGCCTGTCCCGGCGGCGGAGGCATGTTCTCTGCCACCGTCGGCGGCACGGTGGCGTACAACGCCGTTCCACACGCCATCACCGAGTATGGCATCACCGCTGATCAAGTCGTTGCGCTCGAAGTTGTCATGCCCGATGGCACCATCATCCACACCGGCTCAGCCGCCAATGACGCCGCCGGAAATATCGCCATCGAAAGAGGCGCCAACGGTCCTGACCTGGCGGGTCTCTTCATCGGCTCGTGCGGCACCATGGGCATCATCACCAAAGCAACTCTGCGGTTGCGGCGCATCCCCGAAATCGAAAAATTCTTGTTCTATGCTTTCGATGAGCTGGAGCAGATCGTCGATGCAGTTGAAGCGATTCAGCAGCAGGAAGCTGCCACCTTTGTAATTGGCATCTTCGGCGGGCCAAAACCGGTAGACATCGTCGGGGAATATTTTATGCACGTGATCATCCGCGATTCGGCCACCAATGCAGATACGCGCTACCAAATTTGCAAGATCACCTGCGAAGCTTTCAAGGGACGTGCCCAGGACGCCAAAGCCACGGAGCTATACTGGACCGGTCATATGTTCTCCTGG
>JAIOTF010000168.1 GCA_021107195.1 Anaerolineaceae bacterium
ATTCAGAATGATATTCTGAAAGAGTATGTGGCTCGCGGCACTTACATCTTCCCGCCCAAGCCTTCCATGCGGCTTATTACGGATGTGTTCCAATTTTGTAAACAGGAAGTCCCGCGGTGGAACACAATCAGTATTTCAGGATATCATATTCGTGAAGCGGGTTCTACTGCTGTGCAGGAGATAGCTTTCACACTGGCGAATGCGATCGCCTATGTGGATGCTGCGATTGCTTCCGGGTTAGAAGTTGATGAATTCGCAAATCAACTTTCTTTTTTCTTTAATGCCCATAATAATTTTCTGGAAGAGATTGCTAAATTCAGGGCGGCACGCCGGTTGTGGGCACGCATTATGAAAGAACGTTTTGGCGCAAAAAAGCCAAAATCGATGATGCTGCGTTTTCATACCCAAACCGCGGGATCGACACTCACCGCACAGCAACCGGAAAATAATGTGGCGCGCGTGACGATGCAAGCCCTGGCGGCCGTGTTGGGCGGGACACAGTCTTTGCACACCAACAGCATGGATGAGGCTTTGTGGTTGCCAACAGAAAAGGCAGTCCGTGTTGCATTGCGCACGCAGCAGATCATCGCATACGAATCCGGGATAGCAGACACCATTGATCCAGTGGCTGGCTCATATTTGATTGAATCATTGACGGACGAGATTGAAAAAAAAGCCAGTGAATACATTCAACAGATTGATGCGTTGGGTGGTGCAATGAATGCTATTGAGCAAGGCTTTATGCAGAATGAAATCCAAAACGCGGCTTATGTGTATCAGAAAGCGGTGGAGAGCAAAGATCAATTGGTAGTTGGCGTAAATGTATTTAATGTAGAAGAAGAAATTGATCTCGAACAATTGCAAGTGGATCCGCGCATCGAGCAACAGCAACGGGAGCGTCTTGCGGAACTGCGTCATAACCGAGACGCTCAAAGAGCACAGGAATTGCTGGGACATTTGCAGTCTTCTGCACAAACTGATGAGAATTTGATGCCTTTGTTGATTGAGTGTGTTGAAAATGACTTGACCTTGGGTGAGATTTGCGGTGTTTTACGTCAGGTTTGGGGTGAATATCAACCGCCAGCGTGGATATAAGCAATAAAATAAGAGGATGAATACAATGGCGAAAATCAAGAAAATCAATCATGTGGCAATTGCGGTTGAAGATATTGATGAAGCATTACAGTTTTGGCGAGACGCATTGGGATTACCTCTGGATCATATTGAGGATGTGCCGAGCCAGAAATCCATGGTCGCTTTTTTGCCGGCAGGTGATGGCGAAATAGAGCTTGTGAAACCTACCGCCGAAGGTACAGGCGTTGCGAAATTCCTGGCGAAAAACGGTCCCGGAATGCATCACCTGTGTTTTGAAGTGGACGATATTGAAGAGATGCTTGCCAGCTTGAAAGAGAAAGACGTGCGCTTGATCAACGAAGCGCCGCTTGTGCTGGAGGGCCGAAAGATGGCGTTTGTCCACCCCAAAAGTGCTGGTGGTGTTCTGGTTGAGTTATATGAATTAGATTGATGCTATCAGGGTGTTTGTTGTCTTTATATCTGGTAAACAATTCTTTTGAGCAGCGTTTTTTGATATATATTGTGTCTTTGCTTTAGGAGCAGTATGGGAATCCCTGGGAAATCCGACGAAATTTTAGCAAAACTAAGTGCTGATTTGAAACGTCAGATCGATATGTTCCGCCCAAAATACGAGGTGCGGGATGTTGGCACAGTGCTGGAAGCAGCAGATGGCATTGCGCAAGTAACCGGTTTGAACAGCGTACATTCGCAGGAGATTGTTGAATTTGCAAATGGTGCTTTCGGAATTGCATTTAACCTGAAGAAAGATCGGGTTGGCGTTGCAATTATGGGAGATTACGCCATGATAGCAGAGGGGATGATCGTCAGATCGACCGGCAGGATCGTTTCAATTCCTGTTGGTGAGGGATTAATCGGGCGGGTCGTGAACGCGTTGGGAACGCCGATGGATGAGATCGGAAAGCTTAATTTTGATCGTTACCGCCCGATTGAGTGTGCCGCGCCCGGAATTATTGAACGCCAGGATGTCGATACGCCGATCCAAACAGGCATTAAGGCAATTGATGCGATGATCCCGATTGGTCGGGGACAACGTCAGTTGATCGTTGGTGATCGGCAAACGGGGAAAACCGCGTTGGCGATCGACACGATCATTAATCAACGCGATAAGAATGTCGTTTGCATCTACGTAGCGATTGGACAGAAAAAGGCGTCCATTGCCCGGATGATAGCTGTTTTGGATCGCTTTGGCGCCATGGCCCATACCATCATTGTGGCAGCTTCGGCGGACGATTCGGTGACTTTGCAATATATTGCTCCGTATGCCGGTTGTGCAATCGGTGAAGCATTCATGGAAAGCGGACGGGACGCGCTGATCATTTACGATGATCTCTCCAAGCATGCCTGGGCGTACAGGGAGCTGTCTTTGTTGATGCGACGGCCGCCGGGGCGGGAAGCATATCCGGGTGATATTTTCTATCTCCATTCCCGTTTATTGGAGCGATCAGCGCGTTTGGCAGATCGTTTTGTGATCGTGCCTAAAGATTCACCGGTGACCTCGGCAGAAGAATTTGACGGCGTTGACGGGAAAGTATACGGGGGACCGCGCGCTTTTGCAGAGGCTGAGCAATCACTGGAAAGCATGCAGGATGCTGAGAATTTTCATTTGGTGAAAGTGCGTGGCAGCGGTGGATCTTTAACTGCGATTCCAATCATTGAGACACTGCTTGGAGACGTGTCTGCTTATATTCCCACGAATGTGATTTCGATCACCGATGGACAGATTTATCTGGAAGGTGATTTGTTCTATTCCGGGCTGCGGCCGGCGATCAACGTAGGCATTTCTGTTTCACGTGTGGGCGGTTCTGCGCAGACTCCGGCAATGAAGAAAGTGACGTCACGGTTGCGATTGGAAATGGCAGCTTATCATTAGTTGGAGGCTTTTGCGCAATTCAATTCTGATCTGGATAAAGCAAGCCTGGCTCAGTTGGAGCGCGGTAAGCGGCTGCAGTCCATTCTCAATCAACCGCAATATTCACCCGTGCCACTGGCAGATCAGGTGATCGTGCTTTATGCTGGTACGAATGGGTATTGCGATCATGTTCCGCTAGACTCGATCATGTCGTGGGAAGATGATCTGATCTTGTATATGAAGGCTCATTATCCGGAGTTGCGGCGGCGGATTATGGAGGAAGCTGATCTTAATAAGGATGACGAAACGCTGCTCGTGGAGGCTATAGAAGCTTTCACTTCTTCCTGGAAATCAAAATATTAAGAAAAGCATGTGAGCTATGGCATCTTCAAGAAATGAAATGCGGTTCCATATTCACAGCGTGGGAAACATTGCTCAAGTTACCCGGGCTTTGGAAGCCGTCAGCACCAGCAAGGCACGAAAAGCTACCAAACTGTTGAAAGCTACTCGGCCGTATGTAGAACGGGCGTGGAAAGTAGTGCTGCATCTTGCCCGGCAGCCAGATGGGGCGAGCGTACACCCTTTGCTGGAAGCCCGTCGTGACCCCAAGCAGGCATTGGCGATTGTGATCACTAGTGATCGTGGATTGGCTGGGGGATATAACATGAATGTGATTCGCAAGGTGCTGAAAAATTTCAACGATTTTCCCAGACCCGTATCTTACGTCGCGGTTGGTAAACGCGGTGGCGAGATGCTTGCACACCGCGAAAAGGATTTGTTGGCTGAGTATTCAAAATTAATTGCACCGGCAGATCTGAAGCAAATCTCGTCGATCGGCAATCTAGCCATAGAGAGGTTTCTGGATCATTCGTACGACGAGGTGTATTTGTGCTATACCGAATTTATTGATCGGTTTGTACAGCGAGTAGTCATTCGCAAATTACTGCCTTTGGAAGTGGTTTTCGGGGAGAAGGAAATTGATTCATATAATCAGACACACCCAACGCGGGCGATTTTCGCTTATGAGCCAGAAAAAAACAGGGTTGTTGATGCAATCGTGCCGCGATACATTTCTCTTCAGGTTTATGCGGCGGTATTATCAGCAGAAGCAAGCGAACATACAGTGCGAATGCTGGCTATGCATAGTGCCACCAAAAATGCAAAGGAATTGATGAATTCTTTGAAGATGGCGTATCATAAGACCAGGCAGAAAGATATTACAAACGAAATTTTGGACATCTCCAGCGGCGCTGAAATGCTTCAGGAAGGCAATCCTAACCGCTGATAAATCAATGAAGATATTTACGGAGTGATCAATGGAACAAAAGGCAACCGGATCCGTTGTTCAAATTCAAAGCAGCATTGTGGATGCAGAGTTCCCGGAAGGGGATTTGCCATTCATTTTTGAGGCGATTGAAGTATTACAGCCGGATGGCCCACCATTGGTGCTGGAAGTACAAAAGCACCTTGGAGAAAATTGGGTGCGTTGTGTGGCAATGGGACACACTGATGGTTTACAGCGGGGCGTGTTGGTGAAACGCACTTTTCAACCACTTCAGGTGCCGGTTGGCCCGGTTACTCTGGGACGTGTATTCGATGTGCTGGGACAGCCCATTGATGGAAAGGGATCTGTCACGGCGCAGTTATATTATCCTATCCATTATCATGCGCCAGTACTGCATGACCAGGTAACGCGCATTGAAGTTTTTGAGACGGGTTTGAAAGCTATTGATCTGATAGCCCCGTTCACCAAAGGAGGGAAAACCGGAGTCTTTGGCGGGGCCGGTGTGGGAAAGACTGTGATCATTATGGAATTGATCCGTTCTATTGTGACTGTGCACCAGGGAAAATCAGTATTTGCCGGAGTCGGGGAGCGAACACGCGAGGGCACACAACTGTATCGCGAAATGATGGAGTCTGGTGTGCTGAATGATACTGTGATGGTCTTTGGGCAAATGAATGAACCCCCCGGGGTCAGACTGCGTGTAGCCTTAACGGGTTTGTCGATGGCAGAGTATTTCCGCAATCAGGGATTGGATGTATTGTTGTTCATAGACAATATTTTCCGCTTCATCATGTCCGGAGCAGAAATCTCGGCGATGCTGGGGCGTATGCCTTCGGCAGTAGGGTACCAGCCTACCCTGGCCTCTGAAATGGGCGAGCTTCAGGAACGCATCACTTCAACCCGTTTCGGGTCAATTACATCCATGCAGGCAGTGTATATTCCTGCTGATGATTATTCTGATCCGGCACCAGTGTCTACCTTTGCGCATCTGGATGCAACAGTCGCTTTGGACAGAGCCATTTCTGAGAAGGGGATTTATCCAGCGGTGAACCCGTTGGCGTCCACTTCCCGGATTCTGGAGCCGATGATTGTCGGCAAGGAGCATTACACCACAGCGAGAGATGTCCAAAAAGTGCTTCAGCGGTACAAAGACCTTCAAGATATCATTGCCATTTTAGGGATTGATGAATTGAGTGAGGACGATAAAGTCACCGTTTCACGGGCGAGGAAAATAGAAAAATTTTTCTCGCAGCCGATGTTTGTGGCAGAGAAGTTCACTGGTATCAAAGGACGATATGTGCCATTGCGCGAGACGGTGCGCGGTTTCCGTGAAATCCTGGATGGAAAGCACGATCACTTACCGGAACAGGCCTTCCATATGGTTGGTACAATTGATGAGGCTGTTGAAAAAGCCAATTCACTGCAGTAAAGAGGCAAAATCCTATCTCGCTTTAAGCAGAAGGGGCATTCCGGGATTGCCAGGTTTTGTTACCACCTGGAATCCATGCAGCAAGCTGCGGGGTATACAAATAAAGGGCGTAGCAGCGCTAATGACAATTCATTGTGAGATTGTAACGCAAGAACGGATTGTATTTCAAGGGGAGGCAGACTTGGTCACCCTGCCTGGTGAAGCGGGTGAAATCGGAATTTTGCCTCATCATTCACCCTTGCTAACTGTATTAAAATATGGCATTATCAAGGTGCGATTGGCTGAGGCGGAGAAGGTATTTACAGTTTTTGGCGGTGTGGCTGAAATTCAACCAGATCAGATCACTATTCTGGCGGATGCAGCAGAAAGCTTGAATGAAATTGATGCGCATGAAACAGAAGAAGCCAAACATCGCGCTGAACGTGCTTTGAAGAAAAAAGACCGGCTGACGGAAGATGTCGAAATGGAAATGTGGGAAGCACTGCGCCGTTCTAATGTGCGGCTTGAGGCTGTTCATCGTTTCCGACAAAGCCGCGATTAATTTAGGAAGGAATTTGAAATAGAATGTCAGTATTTTCAAGAGATCTCGGTATTGACCTTGGAACCATGAATACTGTTATTGCTGAAAGCAATCAAATTTTGCTTCAGGAACCTACAGTCGTGGCGCTTATTGTTGAAGAACAAAAACTTGTTGAATGGGGGCAGGCAGCAAAAGACATGTATGGCCGTGTGCCGGAAAGTATTGAAGTTGTACGGCCTATGCAATATGGTGTGATCGCTGAATATGAGATCACCGAAAAATTGTTGAACTTTTTGATCAAGAAAGTCAGCGGTCCGATGTTGTTTTTCCGGCCGAGAGCGATCATTACTGTTCCCTATGGCGTGACCAGCGTGGAAACGCGTGCGGTTCATGAAGCTGGATTGGGGGCTGGCAGCCGCGATGTCTATTTGATCCAGCAGCCGTTGGCGGCAGCGCTGGGCGTTGATCTGCCGATTGCAACTCCTTCAGGGAGTATGATCCTTTGTCTGGGGGGAGGTACTTCTCAAGCTGCGGTACTGGCTATGAATGGCATTGTCGCTGCGAATACTTCTCGCTCGGGAGGGTTGCGTTTTGATGAAGCGATCATTTCTTATGTACGCAAACGCTATGGGCTCGTGATTGGGCAGCCAACCGCGGAACAGCTTAAGATCCGTATCGGTGCGGCTGTTCCACAGGAAGAGCAGGGGTCCATGGAGATTCAGGGACAGGATCAGGTCTCAGGTCTGCCTCGACCGATCACTTTGACCACAGACGATCTTATTGAGGCGCTACAAGAACCATTAAATGAAGTGGCGGAAACTGCCAAACGTGTTTTGGAAAAAACTCCGCCGGAGTTGATCTCGGATATTATCGATCGGGGTGTGGCCTTATGTGGCGGGAGTGCACTTTTACGCGGTATTGATAAGTATCTGACCAAAGCATTGGGTATCCCTGCTTATCTTGTGGATAACCCCACCACCTGTACTGCACAAGGTGCGGCAAAAGCAACTGGTTTGCGCGATATCTTGAGACGCAGTTTGATCCAGCCGTAGATACTTTTCAAGTTAAATATAAAGCAGCCAGCATGTATTGGCTGCTTTTTTCTTCGTGTAGCAGAAAAATTATTCGTCAAATTCGAGGTCTGCCAGTTCTTCATCCTGCCATTCACCAGCGCTGTGAAACTGGATGCTGCCAAAGAGCCGTTCCTGATCAGCTTCAACAATATGGCGCTTGATCAATTCCAGCAAAGCGAGAAACGTGACCACAATCTCAACCCTGTTTTTTTCAGAAAGCACTTCCTGGAAACTGGAAGATTTTTTGACCTTGATCACATCCAGAATGTGATAGATTTTTTCGCGAATGGTGATGCGGGTCATCGTTATGACTTTGCTGAGGTCGGTCAGAGAAGGTTTGTTTGCCAACGCTGTGCGGCCCGATTTGATCAGGTCATCCAATGTAATTCCGCGCATATCCAGGGTTGGTTCAACCTGAATATTGAGCGGGGCCAAACGCAGGTAGGTGCGCAGGTCCTGCGATACGCGCTCACGCAGTCCTCCGGCAATTTCCTTGAAGCGTTTGTACAATATCAATTGGCGGGCCAAGGCTTCACCAAGGTCTTCTTCCTCACCGGCGAGGATGTTTTCCTCCTGTCTGGGGAGAAGGGCTGCTGATTTGATTTGGATCAACCTGGCGGCGATGACAAGAAAGGCAGAAACTTCTTCGGGGTCACGGATTTCGAGGTGTTTCATGTGGTCCAGATATTGATCGGTGACCTGTGCCAGAGCCAGGCGGGTGATATCCAGCTCGGCGTGTTCAATCAATTGTAATAGAAGGTCCAGTGGGCCCTCATATACGTTGGTGGTCACTAAGTATTTATCGGTTTGGTGTTCTGCAACATATAAACTCACGAGCGGAATTATAACAGAATCTCTTGATTCTAATCTGTTTGGATCCTAAACCGACTGTTTTGAGTTGGCAGACCAAGAAGAATGCAGCATTATTTCACAAGTGGCAGGAAAACGATTATAATTCTGAGAGCTAAGAGGAGTAACTTGACCCATGCGTGTTCGCTGCGTAAACTGTGAACTGCCATATCCGGAAACAGGTTTGCCTTATCACTGCCCAAATTGCGGTGGACTCTTTGATTTTGACGGACCGTTTGAATTTGCAGTTGACAAGATGGATGCTGGCCTGCCGGGCATTTGGCGATACCGGCATGTGTTCTCGTTGTTTCCCGGTGCCCCCGTGATCAGCTTGGGTGAGGGAAATACGCCGTTGCTTTGGATTGAGATGAACGGAAGAAGGATCGGTGTTAAGGTGGAAGGCCAAAACCCAAGCGGTTCTTTCAAGGATCGCGGTGTGGCAGTCACCACCAGCCAGCTTTTAGCACGCGGTGTTGATAATGCCGTAGAAGATTCTTCCGGGAATGCAGGAGCTTCATTTGCAGCTTATGCAGCAAAAGCAGGAATCCGCGCACGGGTATTTGTGCCCGAGTCTGCAAGCGGCCCCAAAAGTCAACAGATCGCTGCTTATGGCGCAGAATTGGTCAGGGTGCCTGGTCCGCGCTCGGCGGCAGCTGATGCCGTGCTTGAAGAAGTACGTGCAGGTAAGGCGTATGCCAGTCATGCATATTTACCCTTCGGGTTGGCAGGCTATGCCACGATTGCTTATGAGCTGTACGAATCGCTGCAGGGGGCACCAGGAACGGTTGTGGCCCCTGTGGGGCATGGTGGGCTTCTGTTGGGCTTGGTGCGAGGTTTTGAAGCATTGGTGGCTGCTGGAATGACCAAACAGATGCCGCAGTTCCTGGGTGTACAGGCTGCAAATTGCGCACCGGTGTACACTGCTTTTCAACAAGGATTGGATGCCGTTGATGCTGTTATTGCGGAAAAAACGATAGCCGGCGGGGTGGCTGTTCGGTTTCCCAAACAGCTTCCGGCATTGATGCGCGAGTTACCTCAAGACTCACGAATAGTTGCAGTAGCTGAAGAAGAGATCATGCCTGCGGTACATGTGCTGGCACATCAAGGTTTGTATGTAGAGCCATCGTCTGCGCTTGTTTGGGCTGGTATGGTCGATATGATTGAAGAAGTAACGGAACCAGTGATCATGATTTTGACGGGTTCCGGTTTGAAGTACGCAAAATAAATTTTAGAAAGAACTGATGGAATGTGAGCAACCTGGCGGCAATGAACAGCGAGGTGGTTGACGCTCCCTGAGTTCTGGGAGGAACGATTGGGAAAAAAGAAATTTCAATCTGTAGCATTGGAAAGCCCCCGCCTGTTGGCAGAACGTATTGCCTTGCCATTCCATGACAATCTTTTGTTAGGCCGGGCATTAACCCACAGATCATATCTAAATGAGCATTCTGAAGCCCTGGAAGATAACGAGCGCCTGGAATTCCTGGGCGATGCTATTCTGGACTTTGTGGTTGGTTCGTGGCTGTACAACAAATATCCGGAAATGCCGGAGGGCGATCTCACACGGATGCGCTCGGCATTGGTGCATACAGAACAGCTTGCAGAGTTTGCAAAGCAGATTAAACTTGGGAATGCGCTGCGATTGGGTAAAGGGGAAGCCCAGGCTGGCGGGCGCCGTCGTCCGGCGCTATTATGCGATGCCTTTGAAGCTTTGATCGGCGCACTTTATCTGGACAGCGGCATTGAGGCGGTTTGGACATTCATTTCTCCGATGCTTGAAGAATCCGCTGATGACATCTTGATCAATCACAAAGCAGAGGATCCAAAGTCCCTGTTCCAGGAGTGGGCGCAGGCGCAGGGCTTTTCAACGCCAGAGTATGTGACCCGCCGCGCAACCGGGCCAGATCACTCCAAAGTTTTTGAGGTTGATGTTTTATTGAATGGCGAGGTGTATGGCAGCGGCAGTGGACATGGGAAACAAGCAGCGACAAAATCTGCGGCACATGATGCATTGCAGCGTATGGGGTTGGTAGAATAATCAGGTGACTGCTTCTTTCGGTGCAGCACAGAACATATTACAGGAAGGTTTATGGCAACGAGATTAAAGTCTCTTGAGCTGCATGGGTATAAGACCTTTGCCAGCCGAACCAAATTTGAATTTCCGGGCAATATTACCGCCGTGGTTGGTCCAAACGGGGCGGGTAAGTCCAATGTCGCTGATTCATTGCGATGGGTATTGGGCGAACAGGCGTATTCTTTGCTGCGTGGCCGGAAAACCGAGGATATGATCTTCTCCGGGTCACAACTGCGATCCAAGTCAAGTATGGCTTCGGCCTCGATCACGTTTGACAATGAGGATGGATGGCTTCCTATTGATTATTCCGAAGTCTCTCTGGCACGCAGAGCATACCGGGATGGGCAAAACGAATATTTATTGAATAATCAACGTGTGCGCCTCAAAGAAACTTCAGAATTACTGGCGAAATCTGGCCTGGCTGAACGGACTTACACTATTATCGGGCAAGGTTTGGTTGATGCAGTCCTTTCGTTAAAACCGGAGGAGCGCAGGAAATTCTTTGAAGAAGCTGCTGGAATTGGATTGTACCGCAGTAGACGGGAAGAGGCTTTAAATCGGTTGAAGAGCACCCAGCGCAATCTGGAGCGAGTGCAAGATATTCAAAGTGAATTGAAGCCCCGATTGCGCAGTCTGGAACGGCAGGCACGACGTGCAAAGGAATACGAACAAATCAAAACTGACCTGCAGGCCTTGTTGCGGCAATGGTACGGGTACCACTGGCATCGCACACAACGAGAACTGGAGCGCGCAAAAGTGGTGTTGCGTGAGCAAGTGCGATTGGCAACAGATGCTCGTCAAAAACAAAGCAAGGTTGAACAGGATATTGATACGCTGCGCTTTCGCTTACAGAAGTTGCGTAGCGAGTTAGGAACCTGGCATAGTGAATCAGCAGCGATTCACCAGAAGCGGGAACAGCGAAGTCGTAATCTGGCGGTTTTGGAAGAACGCCAGCGGGCACTTGCCAGGCAAAGTTCAGAATTGGAAGAAGAATTATTCCGATTATCCGACGAAGAAAAGGCGCAGCAAGAACGCATTACACAGATGACAGACGAAACTGATCAACTGCGCCAGGAATTGAAAGAAGCAGAAGTCCAAGTCCAACAGGCGAACGAACAGCTTCGGGCACAGGAAGATTCACGCAATGCAGCATCTCAGGCGTTGAAAGAAGCCCGAGCACAGCTTCTTGTGAATGAAACACACAAAGTTGAGTTTCGGGCGCATTATAACGAATTGCTCAACCGGGTTGAGGCGTTGCGACAATCTTTCCAGGCGTTGACTGAAACTGCTGACGGAGAAGCCGCAGCGTTAAAGCGGGCTGAAGAAGCGTATGACACGATCTCTGACAAGCGCAACGAAATTGAGATTGGTGTGCATGAAGCAGAAAAGAGCCTCAAGAACCAGCGGCAGAAAATTGGCACGCTTGAAGATAAACGTACTGCGTTGAATCGTGAGCGCACACAATTGGAAGCGGAACGCGCAAAAGCACAAACACAGTTGCAGGTGTTGGAACAGGCAGAAAAATCTCTCAGCGGTTTGAATCAAGGTGCGAAGACCATTTTGGAAGCTTCGAGCAAAGGGAAACTTCGAGGCAGTTACCAGGCGATCAGTCACCTTTTGGAAGTGCCGGCCGCCTATGAAACGGCGATTGCTTCTGCGTTGGGTGATTTCCTGGATGGCGTTGTTCTGGAACCCGATGCTAATTTGGAGGAAGTGCTAGATTTTCTCGGAAAAGGAGAGCAAGGACGAGCCGCAATTCTCCCGCCGGCAAAAGATGTGGCTGCGAAAAAACGCAAGACAATTGACGAAAAGGGTGTGATTGGAAACGCTGCACAGCTTGTCAAGGCATCCAGACCATTAGCGATGTTGATCGATGTGTTGTTGGGAACAGTTTTTGTCGTTGAAGACCGGGCAACTGCCAAGAGAATCGTTTCAATGCTGGAAACAGGCGGACGGGCAGTCACATTGAGTGGCGAGGTCTTTTGGTCTAATGGGGCGGTGGTTGCGGGTAAAGATAACCGCGTGACAATGATCTCCAGGCCTCGACAGAAGCGGGAACTTCAGGTCAAGATTGAAGAAGTAGAACAGCAATTAAACCGGTTGATGGCTCAAGAAGACGAGCTCGAAAGCGATATTGCCGAGAAACAACTGAAAGAAAAACAACAACAAATCAGACTTCAGGAAAACCGCAACGCATTAAATGGGGTTGTGAGAGAATTCCAGAAATCTGATCTGGCACTTGAGCAGGCACGGCAGCGCAGTGCGTGGCAGAAAAATAAATTGAGCGAAACTGAAGCGAACATTGAAAAAGCAGAAAACGAAATCCGTCGCTTGCTGGATGAACAGAAATCGATTGAAGTCGAGATTGCAGACAGCCAGACCTTATTGCGTGAACGCAACCGGGATATGATGTCGCTTCCGCTGGAAGAATTGCAATCTCAGATGGCGCATTGGAAAACCAATGCCGCAGTGGCTGAGCGGGCTGTTGTGGAGGCGGAAAAACGCTTTTCTGAACAGTGCGTCGTTTTGGATCGTAATCGGCAACGAAGACAGTTATTGGTGCAGCGTAAGACAGCAAATCAAGGGTTGCTTGCAGGATTGGAAGCAGAGAAGGATGGTCTGCGCCAGCAAGAAAATGAATTGAACGCTCAGATCGAAACACTGACTGCAAAAATTGACCCCGGCGAACGTTCTTTGGAAGAGCTTGAACGGGATTATTCTGCCGTTCAGGATCAACAACGTACTATTCATCAGGAAACCTCGGTTGCTGAACGGCATGAGGCTCACGCACAGCTCGATGTTACCCGCAAACGGGAATCGATGACGAATTTGCGTTCCAAAATCGAGGATGACTTGGGCCTGGTCAACCTGAACTACCGAAGTGACATCTCTGGCCCAAATCCACTTCCGCTGGATATTGTGAAGCAACTTGTGCCAGTGGAAGCACTATCATCGGATGTTGATGACGAGATCAAGCGCCAAAGGGCGCTGTTGCGTCGACTGGGAGCGATCAATCCAGATGCACAGGAAGAGTATCACTCGGTTCAAGATCGTCATGATTTTCTCATTACTCAAGTGGATGATCTGAATAAAGCTGATGCTGATCTGCGTGAAGTCATCGGTGAACTGGATATATTGATGAAGCGGGAATTTTGCAAGACGTTTGATGCGGTTGCGGAAGAATTCAAGCAGATATTCAGGCGGCTGTTTGGCGGCGGGAGTGCGAAGTTGGTTTTGATGGATGAAGAAAACCCTATAGAAGCTGGCATTGATATTGAAGCACGTTTACCAGGACGACGCACTCAGGGTTTAGCGCTACTTTCAGGCGGTGAGCGCAGCCTGACAGCGGTGGCGTTGATCTTCTCACTGCTGCGTGTATCTCCAACACCATTTTGTGTTTTAGATGAGGTTGATGCTGCGTTGGACGAGGCGAACGTTGGGCGATTCTGTGAATTACTTCAAGAGCTGAGCAAGGATACACAGTTTGTGGTGATCACACATAACCGAAACACTGTGCAGGTAGCAGATGTGATCTATGGGGTTACTATGGGACGCGATTCTGCAAGTCAGGTGATCAGTCTGAAACTGGATGAACTCAGCGATGATATGGTTCGATGAAAAACTAAATTAGCCACCTTTAAAAAGAAAACGGCACAGCTTGACAGGCTGCGCCGTTATTCGTTTAATGTCCAGATGAATTATTGTTGCGGCTCTCCCTGCAACAAGAGAAGTGTTTCCTGGTTGAGTGCAGGTTCTTCTGGAATGAAATCTGTCCAGTTGCCTGAGCTCTCGATGGTCGAATTTTCTTTAACGGTGTTCATCCAGGTATCAAATGCGGCCGATACTTTATTTTGATAGATACAAGCATCCAGAGGACGGTCTTCTCGTCCAATATCCTGGATGATATGGACGCCAAATTGGGTGTCGACTGGTTCGCTTATCTCGCCAATTTGCAAAGCGAATGCCGCAGCTTCAACTTCGCCGCCCA
>JAIOTF010000146.1 GCA_021107195.1 Anaerolineaceae bacterium
TGATCTTCAAGTCCGGCTTGCTGCGCCATGATTTCAACCGGGAAGTAGCCAAAGACCGACTCGCCGCGATAGAAATCAACTCCATTGCATGACAGGCAAAAAGAGAAGGTTTGAATGATTGTCCCCGCCCCGCTTACCGTAGAGTGCAACCTGGCATGATTGATCACGGTTTGGCCACGCAAGTCCAGATCGGCTAGCAGTGTGGCTGAGCCATCCAGATTGCGGAACAGGAAATCCTGTTCAGGAGCGCTCAATGTCGTACCCAGATAGGCTGATAGAAAACCGCAGGGCTGCAATGCCATTTCCATCAAGATAGACAGAGGCACAGTTGGGTAGGAATTTTGCTGTAGGTACCAGGCATCCTGGGGAACATCGCAGGCACTGGTGATCCTGGCAGGGGCATTCAGCTCATGACGCTGTCCTCCGATCTCTAAAACCCGGTCAAACAAAAGCAAATCGCCATTTGGGATGCGCGGCACCCGTCTTCCGTTGAAGATGGCATATTCAGACCCAAAACAGCGTTCCAATGACTTCAAGGCAAATTCTTCCAGGTCGTGTCGTGTAAAAACAAATCGTTCACGGTGCAATTGCTGAATTATCGCTGGAGCCACTGCGCTCGTTTGTAATTGCAGGACCGCATTCACTTCTCGCAGGGCAGTTTGACGACTGTGCAAGAATTGTTGATGCGTCCGGCTCTGACGGCGTGATTGCAATTGAGCATATTGCATCTGATCTTCTGTAAAATGTAAGTTCATCCTCTTTGTCCTGTAATTTTCCGGAAAGCTAAATTTACCTGAAAACGGCAACTGCAGCTTGCGGCTCCTGGAGTGCTGACAAATTCAACGGTACGCGCTGGCTAACCAGTTTGGCGAGCAAGCGCACTAACATCGTTTGTTCGTCTACCTTTGCCTGGTTTACCCAGACGGCCGCATGCGGTTTGCCTTTTAATATTGAACCGATCCATTTGGAACAATTGCTTCCAGCGCCAACCTCAATGAAAATGCGTGCCCCGTCCTCATAGACCCTGTCCACCAGGCGTGGGAAGTCCAGACGATTGGTCAGCGCTGTGGCAATATTCTCGGCGATCAAAGCTGAATCCAGGATCGCAGGATGGTAATCTGCGGCAGTGTAGAGAACTGCTTGGGGGATATTTTCAACCGGTAAGGTATGCAATTCTTCCAAACGGAAAAACTCGGAAGCCATTGCCTCACAATGCAGGGCATAATCATAAGGGGCTTGCAGACTCATGCATTTCAAAGAAGCAATTACCCGTTTACAAGCCGCTATCTCGCCGCCAATTACTACTTGCCGGGGGGCATTGATGTGGGTCAGGTAGACCCGCTCCTCGGCGGCCAGCGCCGCCTGCACCTGAATCGGATTGGCCATCAGGATGAAATTGCCCCAAACCGGCTCTTGCGACAGGTGTACATCCTGCAGTGGCCAACCCCAATGTTGGCGCGCTGCCAGTAGCGGCCCCGCCAAACGGCTGTGAAAGAGCGGTGATTCACTAAAATTGCAGCGTGCTTCATCGGCTGCCTGCCATACGCCCAAGGCAAACATCATACTGTTCTCGCCCAAGCTGTAACCAAAGGCACTCGCCGGGCACAGTCCGAATACTTCCTGCAGGATGGTTGTGTACAAAAAAGCTGCCGCCGTGCCTGTTGTGATCATGGCAATCGGGTCTTGCTTCAATTGCGCATCCAACCCGGCCGTTTGTTCATCGGTCAAGGGAGAAATACTACGGGGGTACAAAATCGAGCTTTGCAAGGAAAGATCAATGCTGTCGGTCAGGTCGGACAGGCGGTCCTGCAGCCGGGGAAACAAGGCAAATAAATTCTGGGCCATGCCCACGTGTGAATTGAAGCCACCCGGATAAACAAAAGCCACCCCAGCCTGTGCTCCCAGCGGCCGGGCGGAAAAGGCACTGCCGGCGGGTGACTGCCAATCACTGTCAGTCTCGAAGGCCCGTCCGATGCCGCGTTGAGCATGCTCGATTTCCTGGCGCAGTTCGTCCGGCGAAGAACCCACCAGCCCCAATACATAAGCTTGCGGCTCGGCGCTATCATAGTCTGCCAGGTATTGCCTTGCCAGTGCGGGCAGGGATTCACCCCAAGCCAATTGTGCAGAAATTTGATTTAGCTTGTCGAACAAAGCGGCCTGTGAGCCAGCCCGGATTGGCAGTAGTTGCAATCCGGCGCTACTGAAAGCCGTTTGAGCAGGGAAGCGCAATTGCGGTTCTTCGGTCAACACCAGCCCGGTCAGCCCACCCGTCATATCCCGACAAACTTGCACAGCCTGTCGTTGGTCTGTTCCGGCATCCAAAAACCAGGGACGTGAATCGGCGGGCACATAGAACGGTGTATCCACCCAAGCTGACGCGTTCGAGGGCCCTTGCCACTGCGGCACGGCATAATGTGTACGCCGGTGCAAGCTCAGGCCGACCTTGATCAAGCCTATCAGGTCGGCAAGCTCCCCTTTACAATTGAGAGTTTCGGCGATCATGCTCAGTGCGCACTGCCCGCTCTTACCGGTTACTGTGATCAATGGCATCAACCGGGTTGGGTTCACCTGTGCCAATGTATCACCTGCCTGGCCGCCCAATTCCATACTGCCGGCAGCGGGAGCTGTTCCCGATTCACCGATCAATGCATACATCCGGCCGTCGTTTTGTTGGACATCATCCAGGCGTTGAAAGACTACCGCCGCTGCACCGCAAACCGCTGAATCGGTAGCTGCTGCGACCACTGCGTCGTGGCTGCCTTCCGAAAGAATCCTTTGGGCCTGTTGCCAGATCGCAAACAACCAACTACGCCCCGTCGGTAGATAAAAAACAGATCCAGCCAGATCAATAGGGAGATCACTTTCCTCCTCATTTGATTCGGAAAGAAGGTAAGCAATATTTTTCCTGGCAAATTCATCCATGGGCCAGGCAACATTTGCCAGTGCCTCCTGACAGATTTGCCACAGGCTCTGGCTATGGTAGCTACTCTCTTGTGTACATCCTGAAAGCACTTGCCCGCGAAGCAAAAAATCCTGGAAAGTCTGCAAATCTGGGCATCCCGCAAAATGCACTGCCAACCCACTCATCGCTAATTTCACTTAAGTATTCCTTGTAGTCAACCTGTAATCTGTTTTCATTCACCGACGGCGCTGACCGCAGGGGATGCAACGGATTGGCTTTTTCCAATATAGCGCTTGAGCTGCTTGCTGATAGTTCCTTCCAGGCCGACGAAACGTAGATACGGTTTTCCCGCCGGATCCTGCACCAGCAGGTCACCCACTACGGAAGTGGCGCTGTGCGAGCGGACTTGCAAATGTACATGACAGGTCACGTTAAACGGTAGCGAACGGTAATATTCCAACCGTTCCAGGCTTGCCGGCAGGCAGGGCGACTGGTAATAGCGCATAGACCAGATCAACAGGGCCTGTACCACAGCATCATTCAAGAACGGATTAGTAGAAAGGGCTGGAAATTGTCCCTGGGTGTGAGCGTCCAGCTCCGGCAGGAAATTCTCCATGCGAATACTGTCTTCGCTGATGTGCAATACCCGCTGAACGCCCTGAAAAGCCGGGCCATGAAAAAGCGTGCCGTCGGAATATAGTACACGACCCGCAATCGCCGCAGGAGCGGCCAGCTCTGCTACTGAAAACGCTGGCCCTGAAACGGGGTCGGGTAAGGATTTCACCAGCGTTATTCCAGCCCGGTAATGGAAACGTGTCTGCCCATTTGGTACTTTGCTCCAGATCATTGCTTCCAATTGAAGTTCATCTGCCGATTGATTATCAGTCTGTTTAACGTCCAAGGCATATTTTTTTGGCGCCTGATCTTCAAAAACGATACCTTTCAGTACACGATAATCCTGCATCTGTGAAAAGACATATCCTGGAAACAACTGTTCGCAGGTATGGATCATCCAGGAGGTACCACAAGTTGCAGGTAATACAGGATTACCACCAATGAGGTGGTCTTGTAAAAAGGGATTATCGACTATACGCAACGAGCGTTCGATATGCACCACGCGGTCTGTACCAGCCAATGGAGCTGCCGGACGCGATAGAGAGCTGCCCACTACGATTTGAGTGAAAATCGGCCCGGGACGGGTCAATTCATCCGCCAGTATTTCGGTGCCAAGTTTCACCGGAATCATTTTTATATTCTGTGTATCAAACGCCTTCTTCAACTCAGGTGTAACCATGCCAGCTTCCCACGGGCCCCAATTAACCGCCAGCACCCGGCACATCGGATATTGATGACGCAAACGAAAAGCGGCCTTGTTGAGGATCTCGTTAGCCAGGGCATAATCTGCCTGTCCAACATTGCCATAAAATCCTGCTACCGAAGAAAAGAGCACGAGAAATTCCAGTTGTTCAGCCGGGATGCAGGTCAGTAAGCTTTCCAATCCCTTCACCTTAGGGTTGTATACTTTTTCAAAATCCTTGAGCGTTTTCTTCTCAATGCGTTTGTCCGCCAGGCTGCCTGCCCCATGCAAGATGCCTGTGACAGGGCCCAGTTGTTCCACTGCTGGAACCAGTTTACGGCGCAGGCCGGCTGTGTCTGTCACATCGGCACTGATGTAAACCGCCTGTCCACCGGCGTTGTGCACGGCATCTAAAGTTTCCTGGATTTTGCGCTGCGAAACCAACGCCTGATAGGCCCGCTGTACAGTTTGTGGAGTGGGGGCTTGTCCCAGCGCTTTTTGATCATTCATAATCCGGCGCTTCAACTCTGCCGGGTCTTGCGTCCCTTGTGCCCAGGCAGGTTCAATGTCTGCCAATGTGGATCGTCCCACCAGGATGAAACGGCATCCGGTCAACTCTGCAAGCCGAATTACGCATTGGGCAGTGATGCCCTTCGCACCGCCGCTGGCCAATACCACAGAGGTGGGCTGGATCATTGCTGGTGTCGTCATTTTGAACTCCTTACTGGCTGTGCCAGGGCCAGTGTGACCCGTTCCTGTGGGCCGTACCCAACCTCAACCAATAACCGGTCGGGGTCTTCCAGTTCAGCCAGGATATAATCGGACGCTCGTTCGGCAGGGGTGTTTGCTTGAACATCCAATGCCCGGCAAAATACCGTTTGCCATTCAAGGTTGAGCGTTTTTACCAGCCCAAACAACCCGCCAGACACTGCCGACCAATCACCTTCTCCTGAAGTTCCTAAAACACCATCCATATGAGTCACAGCTATAAAGGCACTACGCTGATCCTGGCTGTTCCCGGTCAAGGCGGGTTTCAGGAATTTTGCAAACCAAAAGATACCTTGCAGGTACTGCTCTTGCTCCTTGATTATGACTGCATCGGTTTGTGTGCCAGTTGTCCACGCAGGTTCCAGGTAAATAAAGGCAGATGCAGGGCCATACACTTTTGCGGCTTCAATCAGAGCTGCTTGCACCTGGCCCTCAGCAATACCGGCCAGACTGATCCGCCGGATCGTTTCCGGCAATTCTTCAGGTGTCTGGAACATCTCCTTTGGCCATTGTAAAGCCACGACTTTCCAGCCACGGCTGATCATTTTTTTTGCCAACGCCCCGCTTAAGGAGGTACCGTCATCCGTCATGAAACAAACGGGGGCTTTTTCCCAATCCATGATCAATCGATCCGGTGGTGGGAGGGGTTGAACAATCACCTCCCGGGTTTCAATGCCTGATACAGCTTGCTTGCTCGCATCAGGCATCACCCTTTTTTTTCAGGTACCACCCCTGTGCCTAAATGTTGGATGATCTGTTGCAAGGTATGCAGCTCGGTTAAAACCGCCGGATCTACAGCCGGCAGGCTGGGGAAATGCTCTTGCATGGCACCCAGGATTTCAACTCGTTTGATCGAATCGATGCCCAGGTCAGATTCCATATCCATATCCATTTCCAACATTTCCACAGGATAGCCAGTCTTCTCACTTACCACAGACAACAAGACGGAACCGACCTGATCTGGATCATCAACAACGCCCTCTGACGTTTGTGTTGTGGCGTTGACAGGAACATCGCCTTCGGACTCAGCCGGGGAGATGACTGCAGGAATTGCAGCAGATGCTGTTGTATTCAAATGTTCCATGATCTGTTGCAGGGTGTGCATTTCACTCAATTCTGCTGCTTCAATCGATGGCAAGTTGGGGAAGCGTTCCTGCATGGCACCCAGGATTTCGACGCGTTTGATTGAATCGATGCCCAGGTCAGATTCCATGTCCATATCCATTTCCAACATTTCCACCGGGTACCCGGTTTTCTCACTCACCACATCAAGCAAGGCCGGTTGAATATCGTTTGCACTCAGACCGGCAGGTGCTGGCTGTGCAGCCGGGATAGCTGCCGTAACGGGAGAAGGGTTTTCATCAGGCATTGGTGCTGCAGCAGGATTGGTTTTACCCCCGGAAGGGTGATGACCATTGCCGTCATGCGGGCGGTTCTCCCGCGTTTGGACAGTTTTTAAAAGCCCTTTGCTCGTCGGCCTTGATCCCAACTGGTACTGTACCAATTCGGAAAATGTCTGCGAGAAAGTCTCCTGACCGTTCAAATATTTTTCATGTACCCGCGCTGTCGAGTCCTGATGGTCATGGATTGACTCCAGGCTGTTGATCAGGCTCTGTACCACCTGGCGTTTGGGATGATTCGGGTCTGCTGCCCCATTAGAGGCCAGCTCCACTTGCATGTGTGCCAGATCAGAAAGGATTTGGCCAAATTCAGCTTCATTTTTTAAATATTGTTCATGCACCCGCAGGGTATCACCCTGATGGTTCTGAAAATCCATCAACTGCCGGTCAATTTTTTCAATCACATTCGGCTGAATGGGTTCAATCAATGGTTCACGAGAAGGTTGCTCAGGGGATACAACCTGATGGTTATCCACCATAGTGGATTGGCCTGCAGGTAGTTGCACACGGAAGCCATCGTTTAGCGCCTGTTCATAACCATCCCGGGTTTTTTGGGAAACATACAGTCCGCCATTCAAAGAAATGCTGATCTTGCTCTTCTTGATTTGCGAGGGTGCAGCGGGTGCAGTTAACTGATAAGGATCGATGTTACCGAGCGGCAAACCGATTACCTTCAATTGCACCACTGCTTGCCGGAGCTGACTGTCGCTGTTCTGTTTGGCATTGGCGTTCAGTGCCACAGCCGCGTGCGGCTGGTCCGCAAGGATATTATTTACGAGGTTGGTTAAGATCTTTTTTGGGCCAATTTCAACAAAGATTGTGCCGCCGTTTGCGTAGATATTCTCAATCTCATCTTTAAAATGCACAGATGAAAGCATATGCTCGTTTAAAATCTTGCCTATTTGTTTAGCATTGGCAGGGTATGGTTCGCCAGTCGTATTTGAGTAGACCGGTACATTTGGTTTGTGGATTTCTGTCTTAGCGATAGCTTCCCCGAAGGGTTGTTGCGCATGCGCCACCAACGACGTGTGAAACGCCGCTGATACAGGCAGTGGCACGACCGAAAAGCCCTGTCCGGCCAATGCTTGTTGAGCTTCGGTGATCGCCGCCTTTGGTCCCGCCAGCACCACCTGGTTGCGAGAATTCAAATTGGCCGCTTTAACTTCAGGAAAGGCCAGAATAGCTTCCAGAATAGCGTCGGAATCGCCCTTGACCGCTAGCATGGTCCCGGCATCAAATTCAGGATCGTCCGGGGCAGCCATCGCCTGGCCCCGGGCCATCGCCAACTGCATGTAAGCGGCATCGTCAAAAATACTTGCTGCCCAGAGGGCAGTTAATTCCCCAAAACTGTGACCGGCAATGAAATCGGGTTGAAAACCGGCATCTGCCAGGATGCGATACATGCCCATACTTAAACTTCCGATCGCAGGCTGGGCATTTTCGGTGCGGGTCAGGGTTGTAGTTTGCTGTTCCAATTCTTCAGCAGAGAAAACAGGGATAGGGAATATCCGATCGCTGAGCGGGTTGTGGCCGGCTTGCGCCATGATTTCATTCATTTCTGCAAACACCTGACGTACGGGCGGGAAGTTCATCGCCAGCTCTTTGCCCATATTGATATACTGCGCACCCTGACCTGGGAATAAAGCCACCACCTTGCCGTTGGTTTCCATGCCTTGACGGCGGTAGTAAACGCCTTTGGGATGTTCCCAACGTTCACTTTCAAGATTATCCGTCAGCATTTTAACGCTCAACTGGAGTAATTTGACAGCCTCTGACAGAGAGACTGCAACGAAGCCCAGCCGGGCTGACTCGGCAGCCAATTCCACGGTAGTTGACAAGGCTGCCAGTTCGTTTAGTCGGGATAGACCATTTTCACCTTCCAGGGCAGTAAGTTCTGTCCGGCAGGTTTCCAACAAAGCCTGCGGAGTTGCTGCCTGGAATAGCAGCATGCTTGCGCCCTGTTGAATACGGTAGGCCTGGTCATGATCGCTGCTGTACTCTTCCATCACAATGTGAAAATTCGTACCACCAAAACCAAACGCACTCACCCCAGCCCGACGTGGTGTGTCTGCATTACGGCGAACCCAGGGTCGTGTTTCTGTATTGACATAGAACAGGGAATTCTCCGACCCTATTTTAGGATTAGGTCGAGTCACATTCAACGTAGCAGGTAGTACTTTATGGTGCAACGCCAGCGCAGCTTTGATCATCCCGGCCGCCCCTGCGGCAGCCTTGGTGTGACCAATCTGCGACTTAATACTGCCTAAAGCGATCGATCTTTCTTTAGAATCAAGCGGCATGAATACTTGTTGTAGCCCTTCAATCTCTGCTGGGTCACCAGCAGTTGTGCCGGTACCGTGCGCTTCCAGAAGGCCGATGGTCTGTGGTGCAAAGCCAGCTTCTTCATACGCCCGGCGCAAAGCCTTAGCCTGCCCTTCAGGACGCGGCGCATAAATACTTTTGTACCGTCCATCGCTGGAAGCGCCAATTCCACGAATTACAGCATAGATTTGGTCGCCATCTCGTTCCGCATCGGCTAACCGCTTCATCACCATCATGCCCAATCCCTCTCCAACGAGCATGCCATCGGATGCCTCATCAAAAGTGCGTACATGTTCATTCTTCGAAAAAGCGGGGGTCTTGCTGAAGCACATATAGCTCAGAACGGAGTTGTCCGTGTCCACCCCGCCGGCAATCATCATGTCCGCCCGCCCCTCGACCAGTTCACCAATGGCGGTCTTGATCGCAGCCAAAGAACTGCCACAAGCCGCATCCACTGTGAAATTGACGCCGCCCAGGTTAAGTCTGTTAGCGATGCGTCCAGCGACAATATTGCCTATCGCTCCCGGAAAAGCATTTTCGTTCCAGCCGATATAAGCGCTTTTGATCTTTTCTACAATGCGCTGTGTGTCTTCATCAGGAATGCCTACATTTTTCAATACTCGTTCCCAAATAGGATATTGCAGGCGTGCTACCAATGGCACAAAGAGCTTCGAAGACATGCCAACCATCCCCAATACCACGCCGGTTTGATCCAAAAGACTTTCATCAGCTTCAAAATAGCCTGCATTCAGCATGGCCTGCTTGGCAACGATCAATGCCAGCAGTTGGGAGACATCTGTTACTTCCAGAATGTTGGGTGGCAGGCCGAACTCCATCGGGTTGAAATCAATATCGGGAATGAAACCGCCCACCCTGGAATAGGATTTATCAGGCTGGCTGGGATCAGGGTCATAGTAATCTTGCACATCCCAACGGGAGGGAGGCACCCGGGTGATGCAATCTACTTCGCCCAGGATCGCGTCCCAATAGTGCGTCAAATCTTCTGCGTTGGGAAAAATACTTGACATGCCAATTATGGCTACCGGATGATCATGCAAGGGTGCGCGATAGACGCGTTTAGAGCTTCTCTTATCAGACGTCATGATCTTACCTCCAATATTCGATTGAGTTGGCTGGCTGAGACAGACGATCGAATCCCCCAAACAGATCGCCGGGTTTACATTAATGAGCCGTTGACTATCTAAACTGATACAGTATCAAGATATCTACGAAACCATTTCAATGGTGGATATCTCTTGAATTTTTTCCGGTGCAGGCTCACTGGCCCCAGGTGTCTTTGGGGAACGAAAGAAGATCAACAATGCCGCCATAACCACAGCTGCCGCGCCTAAACCAACGCTCAAAAATGCAGCGCCGGTACTTCGGGTTTGTGTTTGTCCGAGGTTGGCTGAGTCGGCAAGCATCTGGCCTGCATTGGCTTGCAAGGCTGCCTGTTGCTGCAACTGGTTACATAATTTCTGGCGGATCCTGGATTCGCTGCTCAAATCCATTTTTTGCAGCTCGGCAGCGAAATGCAGATCTTTTTGTGCTTCCACTGGCAACGAGGAGGTCAATGGAATCTCTTGATTTGTAATGATTGCATCCAAAAGATAAGTAATGATAGCATTCAACTTGCGATTACTCATGACTGACTTCCTCTTCTAAACGTTTCCGCAATTTTTTGATCGCACGGTGCAGAGTCACACCGACATTTTGTTCACTCATACCGGTAATGCGGGCGATTTCCCGATTGGTCATTTCACCGGCAAATTTTAGCGCCAGCAGGTCACATTTCTCTGCCGACAAAGTCTTTAAAGCTGATAATAAGCGTCGTTGTTCGTCAGCCAACTCAGCTTGCTTTTCCGGTGAGTTGGCTTGGACTGCCTGCCCTTCTATAATATCCAGCGGTACCCACTCAATGCGCCTCCCCCGACGCAGGTTGTCATTGACCAAATTGCGCGCAATCGCAAACAACCAGGCCGCAAAGGGTGCTTTCTCGGGGTCATAACTTGCAATCTTGGCCAATGCCTGTGCAAAGGTTTGCGCCGTCAAATCATCCGCTGTATACACATCCGGCGAACGGTAACGCATATAGGTATAGACCCTGGAAAAATAACGATCATATAAAACCAGAAAATTATTCGGGTCTGCAACTACACAAGCGGCAATAGTTGTGTCTTCCAGTACTACCCATTCAGTTTGATTCATCACCATAGTCCAATGGTACTTTCCTAAAAGTTAATACGCACAACTCGGAAAAGTATTACAACCAAAATATCGATCTCCTGCATTGAAACGCTTTTACCGCCGTTGGAGATCAACTTCACACTTTATATTGTAGCTGAATGTTAATGGGTTTTTACAAATATTGTGACCACTCTGTCGCCTTACACTTGCACCTGCGCCAGGCTCGGTGCAGTGCAGGCGAGACGGCAGTCCCCCTTGACGTTTTCTTGTGGGTAAACAGAAGGGCAGAGATTAACTGGTTGAAATTGATAAAACATCAGATGCCTGGAATATCTGATTTCGATTTGTTCCGATTCCGCGTTTTAGGTCTGCTGTGGAGAAGTTTACATAATTTGCGGAAGGATCAGTTTCTGGGGTAAGGGGGCTTGCAAACAGTGAAATTTCTGGTATACTAAGATAAATGAGAACGTTCTCACTAAAATGACCCAAATGATTGCTTTCCTGATAGAGCCTGATTTTTGATTTGGCTTAAGAGACATTGTGAAATACAATGAAAGGCAGTTAGATGATATGTCTGGCATATTACTGTATGGCTTGATTTTGTTTGACATCATCGAGGGAAAAAAATACATTGGGGGACCAGCCATTAATATTGCACTTCATATGGCTTTTCATGGCGAGTGTCCTACATTAATATCATGTTTGGGCGACGATGAATTGGGGAACAGGGCTGAAAAATTACTTACAGATAATAACGTTTCAACCAAATTTATTAAGATTGATCAACAACATGAAACAGGTTGGGTAAGGGTATTTCTTGACGAGAAAGGGGAACCATCATTTGAAATCACCCAACCGGTTGCGTATGATTTCATCACGTTAGATGATGAACAACTTTCATCATTATCTGAAACCGAATTTGATATTGTTTATTTTGGTACTGTGGTGCAGCGAACAGACGTCAGCGCAGACACCTTACGAAAGATATTAAAGCATGTTTCTTATAAACACAGCTTTTTTGATATTAATTTGAGAAAAGGGCATATCAATAAAGATGTGGTTGCTTTCTCCTTACAACATACGGATATCCTCAAATTAAACGAGGAAGAACTTATTTTGGTAGCAGCAATGTTTGATCTCGAAACTCGCGAAGAGCAAGGGATTGTCGATTGGTTGTTTGCCGAGTATCCGGCTGAAATGATTCTCCTGACAAGGGGAGAAAACGGCGTGAGCGTATTTGTGCCGGATAAACGGAATGACATTCCCGGAAA
>JAIOTF010000283.1 GCA_021107195.1 Anaerolineaceae bacterium
AAAATCACCACCGTCCGTGTACCTTGTCCCCCTTGTAAAAGGGGGATGTCGCACCAGCGACAGGGGGATTGCCAACGCTTAAGGCATTGACCCCGTAGACGCCATGCTGGCCAAGTTTGATCGCAAGGGATTCACCCACGAATCTTGAGACCACCAAACGCAGTTCAATCCTGCTTAATATTCACAATGAATGCGTTGATCCGTCCAGCCAGGCAGTGTGGGGTGGTGAGCCGCAAAGTCAATCGTCGCCCAACTATCCAATTCACCGCCCCGATCACAGTGTGCGTCGTCGTGCCAATCCGTCATCCTGGGGGTTGTGCTGACATTGCCAGAGTCAATAAAAGTCCCAACAAGATCCAGCCCTTCAACTAAATAATTCACCTGTGCGCCGGTCACGTGGTTGTCTTGCAGTGTCAAAGTCTCTCCCTCTGCAACGTAAGCCCACAGCTGGCATGGTTCTCCTTGAAAACACCGGGTTCCCATAGGTTGTAAGGGTTCGGCAGTGCAGACATTTGGATTGCAAACTGAGACCAGATCTGCGGATCCAACACAACCAATATTCCACATGTGGGTGCCGATATTGATGCCGGTGTGCATGCCGCCGCAGGAGGTGCTTGCTGCATTTGTGACCACATTGCCGGTGATCTCAAGACCTGACACATCTCCCCACCCCCAGGGGTGAATGGCAATTGCGGCGAACATGCCGTGATTACCTTCTCGGGTCTCAACGGTATTGTTGGATATGATCGTATCCCTGCCGCCAAAGAAGACAATGCCAACATCTGAAGCGTCATAGATCGTATTGCCGGTGATAATGTGCCCGGGGCCCTCAAAGGTGATCCCGTCTGACCAATCCCCTCCTGGTTCATCGTCGTCAGTTTGTATACAGGAAGGGTTATGCACATGGTCTCCGGCTGTATCTATGGTTGTATTCCTGATCGTACTATCCGCCGCGCACAGTGAGAGCGCGCTTGCACATTCTGTGTTAGAGATCAGCAGATCATCCACGACGAATCCGGTGCTCCAGGCGGACGGATTGCCTTCATAATCCTGCTCCACATCCCCCAGATCACTTGCTGCGCACATATTCAGGGTGCCCGGATCACACAAGCCGCTACCCGGTTCAATACATTCAAAATTCAGCCAGGTACCCCAGTTGTCATCCACACCATTCCCGATCTCATCATCCCCATAACAAACTCTGTTGTCGCGATTGCCATCAAGGTGTAGATGACTGATGGTGATATCGTCAACATAACCATAGTTTGGCACCTGTGAACGTGAGACAACGCTGACAACATAGCCTTTCAGATCATCTGTTGCCTGCAAAAGGGGGCGATTATCAGGATCGGTGGCCGTGAAGGTCAAATTGTCCTTCACTTTTTTTGCTACGAGGAAGATGGTTTTATCGATTAAATAGCCCTGATAATCTGGTAGGTCCGTGCCTGAAGTGAACAGCACCGTATCCCCTGATTTGGCCTTATCCACACATTCCTGGATCGCCTCACTGTCGGGTTCTGTATCCCAGGGGTCTGCGCCGCAGGAATCGACTTCGATCATCGCTGGCGCATCCGTTGGACGTACTGTTCGGGTTGGCAAAGGGGTGCTGGTCGCTTCCAATGCGGTAGTGGTTTCAGCTTGAGGGGCAGATTTTAACTGGGGCAAATTGCAGGCAGCGATGAGAACGATGATCACTAACAGGATGGTTTTCCTCTTCATAGCACTCTCCTCCACTTTTCAGAATTCCTGCAAAGGCTCCAATGATTAGATGAACAAGGGCTTATAAAATTTTCTCTGTCTTCATTATACAGACTTGTCGTTCACCCCCTACCGGATGAGCGCCGCCTCCTGCCGGGCAAATGCATCCGGATGCGCTCATGCAGTGGCATCATGTAATCCATCTCCGCGATCTCTTCCGGCGTGTAATACCCCGCTTCGCTGGTCTCGCCGCTTATAGCCAAACTATAATGGATTCCGGACACTGGACATAACTCTAAACGTAAGGTTATATTCGGGAAAGAGGCTCATGATCGCCAAATTGCCAGCCCTTTTCGATTTTAGTGAACTCAAGGGTCATTGCGTTTCCTCATGAATTAATTTAAGGGTATGATTGTTACAAAATGCCCTTGTTGGTCAAAATGATCCTGAAAAGGTAAATAAATACATTATGAAATTCGTTGGGATACTGGTTGTATTGGTTCTGTTGTTCACTCTGCTCGACAATTTAATAGGTCGGATGTATCAAAATACAAAGAAAATCCATCAAGTGACACCAGAAAAATTCAATATTCCATTTGAAGAAATTCACATTCCTGTTGGGAAGAGCGGCCAGCTCTATGGATGGTGGATACCAGCTTCACCCAATGCGCCGACCTTGATACTCGTACATGGATGGGGACGGAACGTGGCGCGCATGGTGCCCTATATCCGCAAACTCCACCCTATGGGCTACAACCTGTTAGCATTTGATGCCCGCAATCACGGCAGCAGCACGCCGGAAAAAACCCCCTCAGTGTGGACTTTTGCTCAAGACACATGCGCCGCGGCGAATTTCATTACTGAAAATAACTTGATGTCTTCTTCAAAAATCGGGGTGATTGGACTATCTATTGGCGGTGGAGCAGCCATCAATGCAGCAGCATTAGATCAGCGTATTCAAAGTGTTGTGACTGTTGGAGCATTATCTCACCCAATTGAAGTGATGAAATTAAAATTTCAGGAAAAGCATATACCTTATTTCCCTTTAACCTGGGGATTCTTTAAATATCTGGAATTTAGATACAGAATGAACTTCAACCAGATTGCCCCAATAAATAACATTCAAAACGCAGAGGCAAACATTTTTTTGATCCATGGAGCTGAAGACACGACTATTCCACTTGAACAGGGAAAAGCTTTATCCAAAGCTGGAAATCCTGAAACTACCCGCTTATGGGTCGTTCCCGAAAAAGGACACAGCAACTGCCATACTCATCCGCAATTTTGGCAGAAGATAGAAGTGTTTTTGCAAAACACGATTCCAGTTGAAGAATTGGATGCATAACCCATAGAGAAGAGTTTGATATTTACCGTAGCAAGACAAAGCAGTTTTCTGACTGCCTGAGAAGTGAAAACCGAGGTCTTGTTTTTCAACAACCTGCATCCTTGCCCGACAAAACATAAGGAGAATGAAAGGCTGCCATGTCCAACCCTCAATGGCTCGAATGGGCACAGCGCCTGCAAGCCCTCGCCCAGAGCGGCCTGGCATACAACCAGGACAACCCTTTTGCAGTTGAACGCTATCAGGCAGTCCCGGAGATCGCGGCGGGAATGATCGCCAGTCAGAGCGACCTTGCAAAAGCCCAGGTGAGGCCCTGTTTGCCGGACAAACCGGCTACGCCACCCCCAAGATCGATGTACGCGGCGTTGTCTTTCGCCAGAACAAGATCCTCCTGGTCAAGGAGCTGTCCGACGGCGGCTGGACCCTGCCCGGCGGCTGGGCTGATGTCAATGACTCTCCCAGCGAAGCGGTCGAACGCGAAGTCCGGGAAGAATCCGGCTTCAAAGTCAAAGCAGATAAGATGCTCGCCTTTTACGACCGCGACCGTCAGGGGCACACCCCCTACATCTTCCATATCTACAAGGTCTTCTTTCACTGTCAACTACTCGGTGGGCATGTTGCTGACAGCGTAGAAACGGCCGGGGCAGCCTTCTTTGCCAAAGACCAACTCCCCCCGCTTTCAATTGCCAGGGTCACGCCCCGCCAGATCCTGCGCTTCTTTGACCACCTCGAACACGCCGAATGGCCCACAGATTTCGATTAGCATAATAAATGGCTGTCTGAAACCATCATGGTGAGACGGTACTTAAACGTGGTTTGATTTTTAACCGCCAATCTACGTTAATTTCCGCTAAGATTAGCGAGAATTCGTGATTTATTTGAAGATTAAGCAAGACTCCACGGTTAACTACCGTGATACCGTGGCTTTGCACAAGAATTAAACGATTGTAGTAACGACTTCAGTCGTTATCACAGCCACGACTTAACCACTGAAGTGGCTCCTGCATATTCGCTGACATGATTCCGAAAAATCTAACTGCTTCCCTATGGTCAATCGTCTTGTTATCAGTTACACTACAAAAGCATGATTATTGGTACGTATTTAGCTCAACAAAGGTGCATTTCATGAAAGCAAGAAAGATTATTTCAATCAGTATCCTTTTGGCCTTTTCTCTGGTTCTGGCCGCCTGCCAGACTGCGAACCCGCCAACACAGCCCGCATCCGGCACCAAGGAGCCCGGCACTGTCAGCATTGTTACACCGCTGCCCCTGGCCTCGCCGGCCAGCCCCAAAGAAACTGTCCCCACCCCGACAGTCATTTCCGTGCAATTACAGGCCGACCCGGAAAAACTACGCGGTCTGGTGATCCAGTTCTGGCACCCCTGGAGCGGCAAGGCAGCACAAACCTTCGCCGATCTGGCCTATGAATTCAACACAACCAATTTATGGGGAATCTATGTAGAGCCTGTTGCCGCTGGCGGCGTGGGAGGCGTGTACGATGGGGTCAATGCCTTGCTTACCGAACAGGAAGCCACCCCGCATGTCGTCGCCGCCCCCATTGAGCAGCTCCTCGCCTGGCAGCAAGACGAAAATATTGTCATTGACCTGAACCCCTATATCTTTTCAACGGAATATGGACTTACCAACGATCAACGTAATGATTTCCAACCCGCTTTCTGGGAACATGACCAGGTTGACGGGCGACAGCTCGGTATCCCTGCACAACGCACAACCCGCGTCCTGTTCTACAATCAGAGCTGGGCTGAAGAACTGGGATTTGATCAGCCCCCGGCCACCAGTGCCGAATTTCAAGCCCAGGCCTGCGCTGCGGCCCAGGCACTCCTTGATGATGATGATACCCAAAATGATGGCCTCGGCGGATACATCACCAATATTGACCCGCTGACCACTTTGAGCTGGATGCTGGCCTTTGAAGCAGACCTGCCTGACCTGGATTTTGAAAAATATTCCTTCCGCAGCGATGAAACCGAAGACATGTTTATTTTCCAGCGCAGCCTGTTCGATGAGGACTGTGCCTGGAACAGCCGCTTGCCTGAACCCTATGAATATTTTGCCAACCGTCAGGCGCTGTTCTACAGCGGCACATTGCAGGACCTGACCATGCAGGCCCAAACCAGCCGCCGATTAGGCAACCCCGATCAATGGATCATTCTGCCCTTCCCCGGCCCCGAAGGCAACCGGAAAATCCTCACTTATGGCCCTTCCTTTGGCATTCTGGTCGCCAGCCCCGAGGAACAATTGGCCTCATGGCTCTTCATCCGCTGGCTGTCTGTGCCGCGCAACCAGGTTGACCTGGTGGAAAGCACCGATGCCCTGCCCGTCAGTCAAACCGCCATCCAGATGCTCGATGAATATCAGCGGCGCTTCCCACAGTGGGCTGCCTCCCTGAATTGGATACCCGATGCCCAGACGGCCCCGCGCGCCGCTGAATGGCGCATCATCCGCCGTATGCTCGAAGACCTCACCTGGCAGCTCTATCAGCCCTATGTCATCCCTTCCGACTTTCCAAAATACCTGAAAGAACTGGATGAAATGACAGCAGAGCTGTTTGAATAGTCTGACAGGCAAAAAAGACTTTGTGGAAAGACTTTGTAGTAACCACTTTAGTGGTTACCCTCCGCGAGCTGTAACGACTGAAGTCGTTACTATAATCATGTTGAGTAGCGCGCCTGTCCTGAGACAAAGAAAATGAGCAAAAATAATAAGAATCCCATGCCACCCATCACCAAACCCTGGGATAACATCTTTCGCCGCGAAGGCCGCGTATTCATTGAACCGCACGAAGCCCTCGCTGAGTTCATTGCGGCTTTGCCCAACCCGCCGGCGCATATTCTCGATCTGGGATGCGGCACCGGCCGCCACCTGGTGGCCCTGACCGAACACGGTTTCACTATGTACGGCTTGGACCGCTCATATCACGGGCTGCGGCTTGCACGCAGCTGGCTCGCAGAGAAAGGCTTGCAAACCGGTCTTTGTCTGCAAGACCTGAAATACCCCCTGCCCTGCGCAGATAACACCTTCGATGGTCTCATCTCCACGCAGGTCATCCACCATGCAACCCTGGACAAGATAACAAAGACTGTTGACGAGATTTGGCGGGTGTTGAAACCTGGCGGACAAGTCTTTATCTCAACCACCCTCTATCCGCCAAAACGCCCCAATATAAAAGAAATTGAACCGGGAACATACGTCCCCCGGGAAGGCAGCGAACGGGGCTTGCCGCATCACTACTTCACCCGGGAGCGTTTGCGGCTGGTTTTTCATGCCTTCGAAATACAAAAAATCTTCACTTATTCCACTCGCCACCTGTGCCTGTTTGCCAGAAAACCTTTAATAAAACACAAAAACGATTGAAAGCGACCAATAATATTTATGAATTACGACATTATCGCCACTCTTGGCCCGGGCAGTGATGATCCCTCACTCTGGGAAGCAATGCTCTCCGCCGGTGCAACCGCCTTCCGGCTGAACACATCTCACCTTTCCCTCTCCCAAACTCTGGACTGGATTGAAAAACTGGAAGAGATGTTCCAACGCACAGGTAAGAAACCTCCCATCGTCCTTGACTTGCAGGGCAGTAAATGGCGTCTGGGAAAACTCCCTGCCGGCCCCCTCACCACCGGGCAGCAAGTAGAACTGCGCTCCGCCGTCACCAGTGACAAAACCGCCGTCCTGCCCGTACCCCATCCCGATCTCTTCAAAGCCGCATCCTCTTCCAATGGAGAGATCACCCTCAATGATGCCAAAGTGCGCCTGCAGATCGAGACAGCCGGCAACGAAACGATACTTGCCCGGGTCACCCGGGGCGGCCCGATTTCCACCAGGAAAGGCATTACCCTGACCGCCAGTGATTTTCGCCAGGAAGGTCTGAATGAGAAAGATCAACTTATTCTCACACAAACCCAATCCTTTGACTGCGTCCGCTACGCCATCTCCTATATTAAAGATGCCGCCGAAATGGCCGCCTACCGCACTCAACTGGGCAGTGCCCCCTATATCATCGCCAAGCTCGAACGCCGGCAGGCAATGGAAGATGCCATTCAAATTGCTGACTCTGCGAATGAATTGTGGGTCTGCCGCGGAGACCTGGGCGCAGAAGTGGGGCTGAAAACCCTCGCCGAAACCGTCTTCCATTTTTCCGATTCGCTCCCACACATTGCCGTGCCGGTGATCATGGCTGGGCAGGTCCTGGAACACATGACCAATCAGCCAACACCTACCCGCTCTGAAGTTTGTTATCTATACGAAACACTTCAAAAGGGGTATCAAGGTTTTGTCCTCTCCGACGAGACCGCCATCGGGCAATATCCCCTGGAAAGCTGTCAAACCGCGGCACTCTTTCAG
>JAIOTF010000067.1 GCA_021107195.1 Anaerolineaceae bacterium
AATCAATTCCAATACCACTTTTGCTTTGAATTCTGCTGTAAATCTTCTTCGTCCTGTCATTTTGAACCTCTCTACTGAATATTACCCTACCCCTTAGCGGGGTGTCCAGTTTTTGGGGTCCATTACAGATCAAGAGTATCCCCTGGGATGGAAAGGGGTATGGTCTAGCTGATTGGCTGGATAACGAACGTATTGGTATTCTCACATATACTGATTTCAGAGATGGCTGGGCGGTTATTGGGCCGGATACAGTTACTTTCACTAATACGATCACAGGGGAAGAAGAGGTAATCTTGTTATTCTCGATTTGCAAAGGGGCATAGTAAGTGATACAGGTATTTCATCCGGTGATTTCTCTTCTATATCCCTTAACGGCAATATTGCTCCTGTTTGGTCGCCAGACAGCCGCAGCCTGGTTGTGTCTGCAAATTGGGAAGCTGATGATTACGATGTCCTATTGGTTGATATAGAAGAGCAGATGGCTTACAAGCTGCCTGCAAATTGGTATGCGACTGGTTGGCTACTGCCGGAAGAGCCAGAGGCAGTATTTCCAACGCCTACCAGTACGCCCATTCCAGTGGCGACACCAACCCCACAGCCGGTTGTTTCCATCAATATGGCAATACAACCTGCCTCACCGGAGAATCTTCCGTATTCTGGCAATTTGCTGCTCGTCAACCCGAATTACATTTCTGATGACAAACTTACATTATATAGTCTGGATACGGGTGAAATTGAGTGGCTGCCGCAAAATTACCAGGCTGCTCATGCGGTATCACCAGACCGTACGAAATTTGCTCTTGGTGACTATGTTAGGGAGGGAATAAACATATCGATATTTTCATCCAGCGGAAACCGTCTGCTCAGGATAGACGGACAGGAAGATTGGGGACGAATCGCGGACTGGATTGATGATGATCAATTGATTATTACGTTGCATGAAGAGGATGAAGATTCACAATATTACAAGTCCCCTCCTTCAAGTGTGATTTATGGTATTGAAAATTGTTCTACCCAGTTAATTACACCGGATTATCCGGATATCAGTGATTGGAGACCTCTTCCTTGGGAGAATTGGAAGGCGATATTTTTTGATGCCTCTCTCACGCGCGTTGTATATAAAGGGAGCGTACCCTCCCCACACCCGGAAGTGAAATACACCAGCGGTTATATTTTGTATTCGATCCCTGGGCAGAGAAAACTAGCTGAGATACCGGCGAGTAGGGATACTTTACCGATTTGGGCGAAGGATGGAAGTTATTTCATTGTTCAAGGAAGGGATGAGTTTTACAAAGTGAGTTCAGGCGGGCAAATCAGAAAACTGACTTCGCTCAACCCCGCATATCGTTTTGGTGAAGAGGAAAGTCTTGAATATTTACTGGATCATTTTTCTCTGTCACCAGATGAAAGCCGACTTGCATTTTGGATGACCAGATATGATGGAAATCTGGATTGGGATGAAACGACATTTAGACTGGCTATCCTGGATATGGAAAGCGGCGAGATTGTTGATACCGGTATCCCGTCTGGACATAATAAAGAGATGAGCAAATTCGAGTATCCCGTTTTTCCTGAACCTGTCTGGTCGCCAGATGGCAATAGCCTGATAATATCCGCCAATTTGCGCTATGATGAGCCTGTGCAAGGCGTAGAAATGGATGAAGAAGGGAACAAGATCACCATTTCGTATCTAGAGAGGGTGGCACGAGACCTGGTGTTGATCGATTTGGAGAATATGACTGCTTATCAATTACCCAGCGAGTGGATCCCCAACGAGTGGATTCCTGCCAGTTGGCTGCTGCCGGTGGATGAGTAATTGGCGGAAAAAAAGTTACCCAGATTAGGCTCTTAACACAAGCTGCGGACAGGTCAGAGACCTGTCCCTACCAAAAACTGTGTGGAATCCCCCCTGTTTTGTGAATTTCAATAATCCTACGGTTGTGCTTCTGCATAGATCCTGGCAAACTCTACCATGAAGGCTCCGGCCAGTTCAGGGTCGTGAGCGATGATCACGTTCTCATCGTTGCGGCGCTCGGCGTTGGCGGAGAAGTTGTAAGAGCCGAAACTGACTATCTGTTCGTCGATGATGATCACCTTATGGTGCATCTGGCCGCGGTTGCCGTCCAGATGCACGTCGAGGCCGGCCTGTCGCAGGTTTTCATACTCGCCGCCCTGGTTGCTGGCTGCCTGGGCTTCATCCATCACGATCTGCACCTCCACACCCTGGCGGGCCTGCTGGATCACGGCTACGGCGAGGTCATCCGAGGTGAAGGAAAAAGCCATGATAGCGATGCTGGTTTCGGCATCATTGACCAGCGCCACCAAGTGATTGAGAACGCCGTCATCCGGCGAGAAGTAGGACTCAAGCAGCACACCGTCCACGGTGAGCTGCGGGTTGGGGGTGTTGGCGAAGCTGTCGGCGCCAAAAAGATGGTACGCCCACATTTCTTCAAACTCAGTGGTGTAATTCTCCGCCAGACGCGATGAGCGGATATGCACCAGATTATTGTTGTCTGAGGTTAAACCGCTGTTGGTGAAGTTAGCTGAACCGCTCCAAACATCCTGGTCATCGATCACCAGGAATTTGTGATGCATCAGGGCACCTCTGTTATCCCCCTGGATAGAAATTCCTGCTGCTGCCAGTCCCTGCGGGATGATCTTGTCCATCGACTTGCTTTCCATCACCATGCGCACCTGCACGCCACGCTGTGCTGCTTCCAGCAGGGCATCGCCGATCTCTTCATTGGTCAGGTTGTAGATGGCGAGGTCAATGCTGTGCTGTGCGCCCCGGATGGCGTTCAGCAGGGCGCTCTCAACGGCCGGGCTGTCTTCGGTAAAGATGACGTCAATGACTGCGTTGGGGATGGTCTCGTCCACGGGGGCGGGCCCGGATGGTGTTACGGGCGTGGGGGAGAGGGGCAGGCAGGCAATCAGCAAAGCCGCGCTCAGCAGCAGGATGGTGAGACGTTTCAGGTAGGTCATGGATGTCCTCGGTGTAATGTGTGATGGGGATATGATACCCGGTGAGAAGATGTTATGCAATGTGCAATGAAAAACATATCTCACGCAAAGATACCCCCTTCCAACTTCCCCCAATTTGCGATAATGCTGCAAATTAGGGGACAAGGTGCCCGCAGGGTCAAGGGCTTACGCATGAAATTATTATGTGTGTTTTTCTACCCAAAAGGATTCAAAAAAGGAAAAGACACGGATTTTTTTCGTTTAATTAGATGCTGAAAATTACTAATGGGTTACAACAGGCGG
>JAIOTF010000141.1 GCA_021107195.1 Anaerolineaceae bacterium
AATTCATTGGTGTAGATGACATACTCCCCTTTAGGCACAAAACCAAAAGACTGATAATGGGGCACCTTTTCCTGGAATACAATCTTCCCGGCGTGCCGGACGGTCATATTCAATGTATCGCCGTATGCAAAACCAGCCTCAGTGAACAGCGACTGCGGAATGTTCGTCCATAGGTTGCCAAAATTTGGATCGACAATATCAAAGATGCCGCGCACCACCCCATCCTCCAGCACAGGCTCGTGGAGAGGATGGGTAATGATCTCCTCCACTGGATAGGCTGGCCCCACGCCTTCAAAGTCAATGATGCCGCTGGCCAGGCGGGCGCCGCAATACGCAAACACATCCCGCCCATGGAAAACGTTGGTATTCTCGGTGCTCTTGCCCCGCAGGCGGTTAACGCTCTCGTCGATCTCGCGCACCTCGCTGATACCCACCCACGCTTTGACGTGAGTCAGACTGCCATTATCAGGGGTAACGATGTAATAACCGTTACTTGTTTTCGCCACACATGCTTTGCGCGGTGTGCCCACACCGGGGTCTACCACCGAGACGAAAATGGTGCCTTCAGGCCAGAAGCTCATCGGTTGAAACAGGCGGAACGATGCACTCCAGGTGTCGTACTGCGGGATCTCGTGGGTACCATCAATGATCTCTAATTCACGGTCCACGCTTTTGACCACGCCGTACATGGCAGAGACGGCACTCTCTTTATAGGTGAAATCAGTTTGAAAAACCAGGATGGATTTCATAATGGGTATTCTCCTAAATGAACGGGTTGTAGAAACGACTCTGATTGATGAAGACAGATACGCAAACGGTCGCGATAAAGATCAGACCGGAAACAACCAACGCCAGGACATCCTGCCGTGAGAGCTTTCGCGAGGTGTACCAGGTACGCGTTTTATTCTTGGAGAAACCGCGTAGATCCATGGCGTTGCTGATCACCTCAACGCGATCGAGTGTAGAGAAGATGAGAGGAATAACGATCAGCAGGGAATTCTTGAAACGATCGAAAAACTTTGCCTTGCTCGACAGCTCCAGCCCGCGGGCCTGCTGCGACAGGTAAATGTCGTGGTAGTCACGTTGGATATCCGGGAAGTAGCGCAACGTCAGCGCCACGGCAATGGCGGCTTTGTAATTGACGCCGATGCCGTTCAGCGAGGAAGCAAACTCGCTGGGGTTGGTGGTGAGCAAAAAGATCATCCCCAGCGGAATGACCGAGGCATACTTGAACATCTTGGTCACCTGGTAGAACAACTGCTCATAAGTGAGGGAAATCCCAAAGATTTTTGCAAACTCATGACTCGTTCCGTAGATGGTCGTCCCATACTCCGGAGAGAAGAAAAACGATATCACCGCGTTGGTGACGATGAAGATGAGCACATAAATGACCATCAGGCGGACCTGTGAAAAGCGGATCTTCGATACCCACATGAGCAGGATCGAAAATACCATCACGGCAAGGGTGACGCGGATGTCGTAGGAATACATCACTGCAAAGGTGAGGAACAGAAAACAGATCAACTTGGTGAGACCTGAAAGCCGGTGAATGGGCGTATCGGCAAGATTATAGGAGAAGAGCTTCATCTTCATATTCATCGGTTCTTCAACCTCCGCTCGTAATCAATAAAGCCCTGCACGAACTGCGTACCGTCTTCGATGCCCGCCATGTGAGAAAGAGCAAACAGCGAAGTCTCCTTCAAGTTGGCTTCCGCAATGACCTGCGCATCTGTCAGCACCACGGATGCGGCGGTATCGGCGATCTTGCGCCCACCTGCCAGCACGATGGCGCGCGGCGTATATTCCAGCATCAGGTGCATGTCGTGCGTGATCAGAATGACCGTCACCCCCAGCTTGTTGATCTTCACCAGAAATTCCATGATCTCGGTGTAATGGCGGAAATCCTGCCCGGCGGTGGGCTCATCCAGGATGAGAATCTTCGGGTCGAGCACCAGGATGGCAGCAATGGTGACACGTTTTTTCTGCCCGTAGCTCAACGCAGAGATGGGCCAATCGACAAACGGAGCCAGCCCACAGATTTTCAACACCTTATCCACCCGGAGAGTGATCTCCTCCTCCGGCACCTGGCGCAGGCGAAGGCCAAGCGCCACCTCATCGTAGATCATAGGGTTAGAGATCATCTGGTTGGGGTTCTGCATCACCAGCCCGATGATCTCAGCCCGCTCTTTGATCGATTTATCCCTGAGATCCTTCCCTCGGTAGAATATCCGTCCGCGGTCTTCTTTTTCAAAGCCGCAAAGCAGCTTGGAAAGGGTCGATTTACCGGCACCGTTCTTGCCAACGATGGAGACCATCTCGCCTTCATGGATATCGAAATTGATATCCGTCAGCACCGGACGGATGCCATCGTATGAAAAGGAGATATCTTCCATCTTCAGGATGGAGGGACGGGTATTCAAATGATCTGCCGGCTGGATGTGCCCGTACCAGGTTTGCAGCGCATCGCGCGAGAATTCAGTTTTGAGGGTCTCGATGTGCCCCGCCCGCATCTCCTCCGTCACTTTCACTTCGGCATATTTCAGGGCGGTGACATACAACGGTTCGCGGATGCCGGTCTCCTTCAATATCGGAGAGGCAACCAGCGCGTGAGCATCCATATCAGCAATGATGCGTCCGTCGTCAATCACGAGGATCCGATCGATATCCCGGTGAAGCACATCCTCCAGGCGGTGTTCAATGATGATGATCGTCTTGCCGGACTGCTTATGAATATCATCAATGATCTCGATGGCGGTCTTCCCGGTGGCGGGGTCCAGGTTGGCCAGCGGCTCATCAAACAGCAAAATCTCCACGTCATCGATCATCACGCCCGCCAGCGAGGTACGCTGCTTCTGCCCGCCGGAAAGCTCGAAAGGGGAGGAAGTCAGCAAGGTATCCATGTCCACCATCTGCGCCACACTGCGCACCCGCCGGTGCATCTCATCCCCGGGGACGTTATCATTTTCCAGCGCGAAGGCAATATCCTCACCCACCGTCAACCCGACAAACTGGCTATCGGAATCTTGCAATACGGTACCGATCACCTTCGATAATTGAAAGATATCGAGCGTGGAGGTTTCAACGCCGTTGATTTTCAGGCTGCCGTGAACCTCCCCCCTGTACGAGAATGGGATCAATCCATTCAGGCAATGTCCGAGGGTGCTCTTGCCGCTGCCGCTGGGGCCGACGATCAGGATCTTCTGCCCGGGGTAGATATTAAGGTTCATATCATGCAGAGTGGGTTCAGCCTGGCTGAAGTATTGAAATGTAAAGTTGGTAAATTCGATGATCGGTTGTGAGTCCATATGAATCCATCATTGAATAATAAAGCCCAGACTTTCCATGCCAGCAAAGTCTGAGCTTTATTGCTGATTAAAACAAAACCAAAAGGCGCGCCTCCTACTTCTTGCTGAGACTGCCTTTCTTGGTGCGGGTGGCTGCGTAAGCAATCAACAACAGGGTGCCGATTACACCAGCGCTGATGCAGTTCATGATCGCGGCGGTAATACCCTGGGTGAAGACCAGATTTACAGGTTCCTGGTAAATGAGGATGTCAAGCACAGGGGCAACTACGACCCAGGCGATGACATTGCCGATGACCTGGATGATGTTGAAGGTCAGGATGTCTTTACCCTTGAATTCGCCCTCTTCAACTTTTGTGCGCTTGAAGGCAAAACCAAAGATAAAGCCGGAAACGCCGCTGGCAATAACCCAGCTCCACCAGGGGGAACCGTACTGAATGGCATCGCTAAGGGCGTGCCCGATGAATGAGATGAGTGCGCCAGCGATGGGGCCAAACAGGGTGGCAAAGAGTGCGCTCAAGCCGTACGCGGTCTGAAAACTGGTTTCTGGAACTGGGGAGGGGACTTTGACATACATGAATAAGAGCGTGAAAATTGCTGCGCCCAACCCGGTGGCGACGATAGTTTTCGTGTTTACCTTAAATAGATCTTTCATGTTCTTTCTCCTTGGGGAAATATATATGAATAAATCTGATAATACAAACTCATTATATATTAACGCAGAATTTACGTCAATTTAAATTTCGACAAGATTCCATGTCCTGACGCAGAATATTTTTTAGCTACTTGACGTATAATAAAAAAAACTTCACTATTCATTTGAAGAATGCATCCTCATCAAGGTGTAAATTTCCAATGGGATTAAAAAAGAAAACAATCTCAAAAAGAAAGATCCTGTTGTTGATCTTGTCCCAGCTGGCACATATTGTGGGTATGATCTTCGCTTTCCCTGTGTTGGAATATGTTTCAGGCATCTTCAGCATCATTCCAGCCATCACTTTTGGCTGGCTGCTTGGTCCAGAGGGAGGATTTCTGGCTGGCATATTCAGTTTTTTCGTCAACCGGATGCTGCTAACTTCCATTACAGGGCAAAGGAGTGGCTTCCTCAACATCCCCAGCATCGCCGGTTCGTTTCTGGTTATCTTCTTTGGCACTGCAACCGGTGTACTCAGTCGGTTAATGCGACGCAACAAAGAAGAACTCCTGCGCCGAAAGAAAGCTGAAGAAAAATTACGATCCACCCAGGCACGCTACCTCAACATTATTGAAACGCAAGACGAGTTGATCGACCGTTGGCTGCCCAACACCACTCTGACCTATGTTAACCCCGCGTACTGCCGCTTTTTTAATATCGTACCTGAGCAACTATTAGGTTCCCGCTTTATGGAATTGCTTAATGAAACGGACCAAAAATTCGTTCAGGATATCATCAACAACTACTCCCCAGAAAATCCTTCCCATGTAGCAATTTCGTCACACCGCAACGCCGCAGGAGAAATCCGTTGGCTGCAATGGCATGACTACGCTCAATTTAACCAGAACGGTGTCCTGGTTGAGGTACAAAGTGTTGCCAGGGATATCACCGAGATCAAACGCGCCAAAGAAGCTGCTGAACAAGCCACCCGAGCCAAATCTGAATTCCTCGCAAATATGAGCCATGAGATCCGTACCCCCATGAACGGGGTAATTGGCATGACCAGCCTGCTGTTGAATACAGAGCTGACAACTGAACAAAATGAATATGTGGAAACCATTCGCACAAGCGGCGAATCCTTATTGACGATCATTAATGATATTCTGGATTTCTCCAAGATCGAAGCAGGCAAACTAATTCTGGAAAACCAGAGCTTTAGTCTATTGCATTGTATGGAAGAATCAATCGAACTCCTCGCTCATAAGGCAAATGAAAAAAAGCTCAAGCTGGCCTATAATTACGATCCTCAAATACCTTTTGACTTTATCGGCGATGCGACCCGCTTGCGCCAGATCCTGGTCAACTTACTCAACAATGCCGTCAAATTCACTGAAAAAGGCAGCGTTACCCTATCAGTTTCCTGCCGCCAGAAACAAAACAAACGACATGAACTACTTTTTGTGGTAAAGGATACTGGAATTGGCATACCAGAAGACCGGCAAAGTGCTCTATTTCAATCCTTCACACAGGTAGACAATTCTACAACACGCCGCTATGGGGGCACCGGGCTGGGACTGGCGATCAGCAAACAATTGGCTGAACTGATGGGCGGCGATATGACTGTGGAAAGTAAGGTTGGAGAAGGTTCCAGCTTCTCTTTCTGGATCCAGATAGAAGAAGCCTCCCAACAAACAATTCTTAATTTCCCGGAATACGATGGTTTGTTAACAAACAAAAAAGTACTTGTCCTTGAAACACATCCTGCCAGTCAACAATTCTTTGTAGAACTGCTTTCTAAATGGGGCATGCAGGTAAAACTGAGCATCAATGATGCAGACGCAGAAACCCTGTCAAATGAACTGTCCACATTTGATGTAGTTTTGATTGAAGCCTCTTTGCTTGAATCAGACGCATTAAAAGATCTGCAAAAAATATGCGAGGAAATCAAGATATTGCAAATTCCTGTGATCGTCATGGCCATTGCAGGCGCTGCATCTTCTCCAATAGAAAAACTGTGCGCCACCGCATGGCTTAACAAACCGGTCAAAGCCTCTCGCTTGTTCGATGCTCTCGTGAATATTTTTGCAAAAACTACAGCTTCATTTATTGCAAAGGAAGAAGAACAAACACCACAATTACTTCTGGCAGAACAATATCCTCTTCGCATCTTGTTAGCAGAAGACAATATTATCAACCAGAAGGTAGCACTAAAGATCTTAGAGAAGTTGGGTTACCGTGCGGATCTGGCAGCGAATGGGCTGGAAGTGCTGGATGCTTTTCAACGACAGGATTACGATGTCGTGTTGATGGATGTGCAAATGCCTGAGATGGGCGGAGAAGAAGCCACGCAACTACTGCGTAAACAACTCCCCGAAAGCAGACAGCCGCATATTATTACCCTGACAGCCAATGCCATGCAAGGCGATCGGGAACATTTTCTCGCAATCGGAATGGATGATTACATCAGCAAACCCATGCGATCTGAACACCTGCGCCAGGCACTTCTCAAAGCGGCAGAAGTGTCCGTCCCTGCCGAAATAGCTCAAGCAGCTATCCCTGAACATCAACCCGTTATCGATCAACAACTGATCACACAATTCATTGAGGAATTTGGTGATAACGGTTTAGAAATTCTCCAGGAGCTAATCGAGCTCTTCCTGGAAGAAGCCCCAAAAGATATGCAAAAAATGCGCCAGGCGCTGGATGCACAGGACATTGAGAAGCTGCGTATAGCAGCACACACCTTGAAAGGATCAAGCGGGCATCTGGGTGCAAGGAAACTCTCCCGGGTTTGCAAAGACCTGGGAATGGCAGCAAGGCAAGGCGATCTATCCTCTGCGCCCGAGCTCTGCCAGCAGGTAGAAGATGATTACGAACAACTGGAAATCGCCCTCAAAGAAATCCTCGCTGAACAGGAAAGAAATTAATGAACACACCCCAACATGAAATCCTTAGCGCTGGCCCGCTGCTGGATGCCAGCGGCAGCCTGACCACCGCCGGTTGGTCGCGCCAGCCAATGCTGGACTGCAACCTGGAAAAGGCCAACTTCTACGGGTTGAAATTCCTCCAGCCGCTGCGCGTCAAACGCTGGGACTACTACGCCATCTTCACTCCCACGCACTTCTTTTCCTTCACCATCTCAGACATCGGCTATCTGGGGATGATCTTCGCCTATGTGCTCGATTTTGCCACAGCCACCTTTCAGGAAGAAGCCATCTCCGTACCTTTCGGCAGCCAGGTGGAACTGCCGCGCAACAGCCAGGAGGGTGTTAGCCATTTTGACAACAGCAAGGTCTCGCTGCGCTTCAGCGTGGAAAATGGCGCGCGCCATCTGGCGGTGAACTGGCCGCAGTTTGGCAGCACTTCACTGGCAGCGAACATAAACCTGGCCTGCCCGCCGGAGCATGAATCAATGACGATCGTTATCCCCATCGAGGAAAAGCGTTTCTATTACAATCGCAAGATCAATTGCATGCCGGCCTCCGGCTGGGTGCGCTACGGCGACAGCGAACACAGCCTGAATCCGGAAACCTGTCTGGGCGGGCTGGACTGGGGCCGCGGGGTGTGGGCGTACAGCTCGTTCTGGCTGTGGGCCAGCGCCTCTGGCTTCCTGCCGGATGGGCGCACGATCGGGCTGAACATGGGCTACGGCTTTGGGGACACCTCTGCCGCCAGCGAGAATGCCTTCATCCTCGACGGACGGGTGCACAAACTGGGCACGCTGAAATTCGAATATGACTCACAGCACTTCATACGCCCCTGGCGGATGAAAGACGAAGATGGCCGCCTGGAGCTGGTCTTTACACCCTTCTATGAGCGCGTGGCAAAGACCGACCTGAAACTGCTCAACAGCGAGGTGCACCAAATGTTTGGCCGCTACCGCGGTACGATGGTCACCAACGAGGGCCAGTCGCTGATCATCGAGAACCTGGTCGGTTTCGCCGAAGAGCACCACGCCAAATGGTAAACAGGGAGTTTTGGGAAGAAATAATTAAAGGCCGCTTTGCGGCCTCTGATTGATCATATCCTTTGCCGGGCATGGTCACGCTGTCTTGTCATTGCGCAACCCTTGCGGGATCACGGCAATCTCTATGCCCGAAAACCAAATCCCTCACCGGCTGGTGACAGAAGGATCGTCCATCCGCAGGCGGCGGGCGCTGCCCGCTGGCTGATGCTCCTCGACAAGTTTACCGCGCGACTCCCCCGGACGGAAAACAATCACCAGGAAGGGCCCCAGCACCGGCAGCACCAGAGCCAGCAGCCCCCAGGCAAGATAATCCGGCCAGCCCAAACCACGACGGCCGCTTAAATACAATGCCGCCATCAGCAGCATTCCGATTTCCATGATGAGTAACAATAATAGAAGAAGGTCTCGTGTAGGCATGCAGCACTCCTGGGCTATAGTGGATAGACTCTCTGCATGGTTATTATAGGTTTTAATAGAACAAATGTCAAATGAAAGGAAAGGGATTCGGGATTGGGAAATCAGGGATTAGGGGAAAGCAGTTGGTTCTTAACGATAATAGACTTTTTCGATTCTTTCGAGGATACCATATATGGGGGCCAATAGGCAAAAAATATCCATAGCGTCCACTTATTCTACAAGAATTACCCCAAATTACCCCATCATTTTTCGAGTGAAGGTAACTCCACCGCCTCTATCCAATAAGGTGCAAATCAACTGATCTGAAAATACAACTTGTCAAA
>JAIOTF010000417.1 GCA_021107195.1 Anaerolineaceae bacterium
AAAAAAAGCGGAACAACGATCTGTGATTTTATGCTGCTGCGGCTGGGTTTATTACTCGGCTTGAAATCGGGATCCAGGGATACGTCTTTGATCAAAGCGGGTTTCCTGGTGTGAAAGAATCTGCCAACCTGGCTGCCATCAACTTCAAATTCAAGCTCTTTGATATCGCTGTCTTTGAAGCCAGCCCAGGCTTGAACTTTGACAACTTTTCTTTCTTTGTCATAAAAAAAGATCGAGGCAGCTTCGGCGGGAGGAATGATCTTAACAATTTGATCTGCAATGAAAAACAGCAGGTCATTCAGGTTAGTTTCAGCGCCTGCCTGGCGGCTCAGGTCCAGCAGCATCATAATTTCATGCTGCGCCTGTTGTTTTTCATCACGCGCCACTTTTTTCTTAATTGAATTATTCACTGCTGCCCCCAGGCGCCTCAGACGGTCTTTCATCAGGTAGTCGTCAGCGCCCGCGCGCATGCACTCCATGGCAAGTTCCTCACTGATCTCGGCTGACACAACAATGCAGGGGATATCGAAACCGCTTTTATTCAGCAGGTGCAGGGCTTCTTGACCGGCGAATTGGGGCAGATAGTAATCAGAGAGGATTAGATCGAGTTCTGGTTTGAGGCGGGCAGCAAAATCTTTTTCATTATCCACTAACTGCCAGTCGGGCTCAAAACCGGCCCGGCGCAGCTCAAGCAGCATGAGCTCCGCGTCAATTGGATTATCTTCCAGGATCAACACATTCAACGGTTTAGGCATAATGAACTCTCTTTATCTGAAAATACAGATCATAGGGCAGCTTGCACTCCGGAGGTTGTTGTTGCGCCGGCGGTTCATTCAGCAGCCAGTACATCCCGATTTCACGGACGGTTTCAGTGAACCGTTTGAAGTCAACCGATTTGACAATGCAACTGTTGATCCCCAGTCTGCAGCTTTCCAAAATGTCACTTTACAGCTGATCCACATCGCGCATAGCGAAGCCAACGCTGAAATAAATCATGCCACCTTTGATAATTTTGCTACTGATTTCTCCCCGTTCGATTTGAAGTCCTGCCAGGGCTTGTTCCATTTATTATACCAATTATTCAGCAAGAATACCTCGTGGTTTGCCACGAGGGTTCCACGCTTGGGCAAAATTCCGTAGTATTCCGTCCGCTTGCGGCGGGGACAGGAATTTTGAGAGTTTTTCAGTAAGCGTGGGGGTGAGATACTGCGCGTTAACACGGTATCAAGGTAAATGACCATCCGGGCGGCTGACCAGAACCCGCTGATATTGTCGCAGGTATGGATTTTTTTGTCATCATGGATTAATATTGAAATAGCAAACATCCCTCCGCAAGGGGTGGGTTACAGTTCATATCAGGGAGAGAAAAAATGAGTTTACGTGATGAGATCATGGAGCAGCCCCAACTGATTGGCCGTTTGCTGGCGAATCAATGGGATCATATTCAAATGGTGGCAAACGAGATCCGCGAGCGTGAGATCAATTTCATCTTCTTGTCAGCACGCGGCACTTCTGACCATGCTGGTTTGTATGCCAAATATCTGTGGGGCGCACACAACAAACTGCCCATCGCTTTGGCAGCTCCTTCTTTGTTCAGCATCTATCAGCAGCCGCCAGCGTTAAAGAATGCGCTTGTCGTGGGCATCTCCCAATCCGGAGAGTCGCCGGATATCGTCAGTGTCATCGCCGAAGGCCGGCGGCAGGGGATATTGACCCTCTCCCTGACCAATGCGCCGCAATCCCCGATGGCACAGGCCGGCGAACTGCACGTTAATGTCATGGCTGGCCCCGAGTTGGCGGTGGCCGCCACCAAAAGCTATACCGCCCAATTGTTGAGCATTGCCCTGCTTTCGGTTGCCCTGAAAGGGGATAAAGAGCGGCTGGAAGAGATTGCGAGGCTGCCGCATGCTTTGCAGGCTGTGCTGGATCAGGAAGAGCACATTGCCGGCTTGGCAAAACGCTACCGTTTTATGAATCAGTGTGTCATTTGTGGCCGCGGCTATAACTACGCCACGGCCTATGAATGGTCTTTGAAGCTGAAAGAAATGTCCTATGTCGTCTCGGTGCCGTACTCGTCTGCCGATTTTCGCCATGGGCCGATTGCCATTGTAAGCCAGGGGTTCCCGGTATTTGCAGTGATGCCTTCCGGAGCGGTATTCGATGATCTGCTGGTCCTGGTGCAAAATCTCAAACAGGAACACCTGGTTGATTTATTGGTCATCTCGGACCGCCAGGAGGCGCTCGATTTGGCCGATGTTGCCATCCCGTTACCACAGGATATTCCTGAATGGCTCAGCCCCATCGCCAGTATTCTTGCCGGCCAGTTATTCGCCTATTATCCGACACAGGCGAAAGGTTTCAATACCGAATCGCCGCGGGGCTTGCATAAAGTTACGCTTACGCAATAGAAGAAGCGCACATTGTTTGTACAGTATATTTTCCACCCCGTCCAGTATTCAGGACAGCGTCTTAATCTGCAACGGGAGGGGATTGTGGAATTAATATTGTTTCAACTACGATCATGGACGATTGCACCGCAATATGTGGGGGATAGTGGCGAATATGATCACAAACCCCGCGATGAAAGGGATATAGCAGTTAATGATTCGTTAAATCCGGGTAAAAAAGCGAATCAGTTTGTTCCAATAATATTGACCCCGTATAATATTTTGGGTATACTTGCGGATTGTGTGGGTCTTGTTAACCAGCCAATGGGCAGGTGCAGGCCCGTGTATTGATTAATAAAGTCTAAATGCATATGTATTGAGCATTCATTATTCGTTTCAGGAGGAACACTGTGTTGGCTTCACAAAGTCTTTGGGTCGTCTCCCTCGTCGGCATCGCTGCATTGGCGGTGCTGGTACTTAGCTCAAACGAGGCGGTCAAAAAACTGGTCGGGATCGCTTCATATTTCAATCTATCTTCCACTTTCATGGGCATGACGGTGATCTCTCTGTCCACCAGTATTCCTGAAATCACAGCTCATATCACGGCTTCAGTCAATATTCTGACCGGGACACTGGATTATGAGACCGGTTCAGCCATCGTGTTGGGCGCTAATATCGGGTCAGATGTGGTTCAGCAAACCCTGGTGATGGGCATCATTGTCTTGTTGGCTGGAACGATGTATTTCCGCCGCTACTTCCTGTGGAAGAGCATGATCCCGATGATCACCACTACCCTGATGTGCATCATTCTGGGGATGGACGGTATCTATTCCCGTGTAGACGGCGCTATCCTTTTTGGTTCATTCATTGTTTATAGTTATTATTTGTATCATGATGAGCGCAAGCATTTCAAGAAAGAGGACAACATTCACGAAAGCGAGAAGATTGCAGAGAACGTACCGCAATCACTTAAAGCGGTTGGTGTGGATGTGCTCATCTCCCTTGGGATGATCGGATTGACCATTGTGGCTGCGGCGATCGTGCTGCAGTTGACCGAGTTTCTGGTGAATCGGACAGGGATCAGTGGTTCCTTGATCGGTGTGGTCACCCTGGGATTGGCCTCGGCCTTGCCGGAATTGACTACTGCCATTGCAGGAATCGGCAATAAAGAGCACGGCATCTCGCTGGGCGCACTGATTGGCAGCAATATCACCAACCCGCTGGTCGCCATCGGCGGCGGGGCATTGGTTTCTACCTATTGGGTGCCGCGGCCGCTGGTTGCCTGGGACTTACCCTGGGAGACGATCACCGGCATGATCTTGTGGGGGATTCTTTGGTTCACCAAAGGCAGGCTCAAGAAGGGGCATGCCATCTATCTGATCGTACTGTATTTCATCTACATTTTTGCCCGGGCATATTTCTTCGCCGTGGATTAATGCCGAGGATGCGCTTGCTGCGGTGAGATGCTCCGGGAAGACAAGACTGGCGGGTGCGCAACATTGCGCACCCGTTTTTGATTATGAAAACTGCCACTGAGCTTGCACCTGCCCCTTTGGGGTCGACATCGTGCCCGCAGGGTAAGCGAATGGTTTGATTTTACCTGCTACGTCCTGCAAAAGAGAGAAAGGCTGTGATAGAATCATTCGCCGCATAAAATGGAAAGACCAGCCAATGAGGGTGATCCGGGTGCGATGAGCAATCTGATTGAAATTGATAACCTGACCTATTCATATTCCCTGTCTGGTGAAGATGACCAGCCGGTGTTGAGCGGTATTTCCCTGCAAATTGCGGCAGGAGAACTCGTTGCAATTATCGGCGCCAACGGGTCTGGCAAGACCACCCTGGCACGCCATCTGAATGGTCTTCTGCTGCCGACAGAAGGCCAGGTACGCATTGCCGGGCTGGATACGCGCCTTGCCGAAAATCGCCAGACGATCCAGTCAACCGTGGGTATGGTTTTTCAGTTCCCTGAAGATCAAATGGTAGCGACGGTAGTCGAAGAGGATGTGGCCTTCGGACCGGAAAATCTCGGATTGCCATTAGCAGAAGTACGCCGGCGCGTGGAAGCTGCTTTGCGGGAAGTGGAGATGTGGGAATGGCGCACACGTCCCCCGCATTTGCTCTCTGCCGGACAAATGCAACGGGTCGCTTTGGCCGGGGTTTTGGCGATGCGCCCGCGCTGTATCGTTTTTGACGAAGCGACCGCCATGCTTGATCCCGCCGGACGGCAGATGGTGATGAACATGCTCCATCGCTTGCATCAGGAAGGGTTGACCATCCTCTATATTACCCATTTCATGGAAGAGGCTGCCCAGGCAGGGCGGGTGATAGTCCTCGATCAGGGACAGGTGGCTTTGGACGATTCACCGCAAGAGGTGTTCGCGGACGCCGGGCAGTTGGAAAAACTGGGTCTGGACCTCCCGCCCGCTGTGGAAGCCGCGCACCTGCTGAGACCCGTCTTTCCTGATTTGCCGGAAGGATTGCTGACCATGGGGGCTTTGCTGGCCTCCCTGCCACATGCTCCTGAATCTGTCGCTGCTTTCGGGACTGCATCAGAATCACACGCTCAGGCAGAATCCGCAGCCTTCATTGAGGTGACTGGCTTATCCCATATCTATTTAAGAGATACTCCCTTTGCCCATCAGGCATTGCGCGATGTGGACTTGCAGGTTGCAGAGGGTAGCGCGCAGGGGCTGATCGGCGGCACCGGTTCGGGAAAATCCACTTTGATGCAGCATTTGAATGGCCTGTTCAAACCGCAAACCGGACGTGTGCAGGTTGGCAGGTTTGACCTCAACCAAGCGGATGTCACCGTCCACCAGGTGTGTCAGTCGGTGGGACTGGTTTTTCAAAACCCGGAATCACAGTTCTTTGAACAGTATGCGGGCGACGAGATTGCCTATGGGCCGCGTATACAAGGTATGCAGAAACCGGAACTGCGCCAGCGAGTGCAATGGGCTATGGATGTGGTTGGTCTGGATTTTGAGGCGTACAAGGATCGTCTGACTTTCACCCTCAGCGGCGGCGAGCGGCGCAAGGTGGCTTTGGCAGCCATCCTCTCTTTGCAGCCGGAGGTGCTGCTGCTGGATGAACCTACGGCTGGTTTGGATCCGCAGTCACGCAAGGAGTTGATTGACCACTTGCAGGCGCTGCGCACAGCAGGCATGACACTTATCGTCTCGTCCCATCATATGGATGACATCGCCGCCTTGACCGGGCGGGTGATGGTGCTGCATCAGGGCCAATCCGTGCTGGAGGGGACGCTGGGAGAGGTTTTTGCACATACTGAGAAGTTGAGTGCGCTGGGCCTTGCCCCGCCGCCTGCGGCGCGCATTGCTGAGGCATTGCGCCGCAATGGCTGGCCTTTGCCGGCCGGGATTGTGGATTTGCCGGGACTGGAAGAAGCACTGGCGGATTTCCCGGGAGGCGGTCAGTGAGCGATTTCGAGTTCACGCAGCGCATGACCATCGGGCAGTATCTGCCTACTGGTTCGGCTTTGCACCGCCTGGATCCGCGCGCCCGCATAGTGATTTATATTGTCTTGCTGGCAGCGGTCACTTTCACGCCTGGGATATGGGGGCTGGTCTTTGGTTTACTGGTAATGTGTGTGGGTTTGCTGTGGGCGCACATTCCTTTGCGTTATGCCCTCAAGGGACTGCTGCCGCCGCTGCCTTTCTTGCTGATCCTGGCGATTATGCAGGTTTTTTTGCATCCGGGCGGGGCAGCAGAAACGGTGTTCTTTCAGCTTGGCCCGCTGTTGGTCACAACGGGGGGGATGGCAGCCGGCGGTATGATCTTGCTGCGCTTTGCAGCCCTTATTTTGGTGCTGAGTCTTTCTTCTTTTACTCTTTCTACTTCCGAATTGATTTTGGGGCTGCATCGTCTGCTGCGGCCGCTGGGCCGCATCGGCCTGCCGGTGGAAGACCTGGTCTTAATGATCCAGGTTACCCTGCGTTTTATTCCTTTTCTGATGCAGGCCGCAGAGCGGATCGTCAAGGCGCAGGCTTCCCGTGGAGCCGCCTGGGGCAAAGGCAGCGGCGGACCGCTGCGCCGCGCCCGCCATATCCTGCCGATGATCGTACCTTTGTTTCTCACCAGCTTGCGCCGCGCCGAGAACCTGGCCCTGGCGATGGATGCCCGCGGCTATGGCGCAGCAACAGAACGCACCTCCATGCGCGAATTGCATTTCCGAGCTTGGGATTGGCTGGCGGTTGCGGTGGGCATCCTGCTTGCGGCTGTGATCTTGCTGCCGATGGTTTAAGAAAAAACTTCCCGCAGGGTGGATTATTCCATGCGGGAGGTTTCGTTTCTGATAATCAGTGCTTTACAGGTCGGCGCCTTCTTTTTTGCCAATGCGGATGCGCCGCCAGGCAGCCACCACGGCCAGCGTGAGCACCGCCGAAGCTGCTGCTTCGGGCAGCCCGTTGGCGATCACAATTCCCGGCAGAATTGCCCAGGGCACGTATCCCAGCAGGCCGATCACGCCCAGCACGAGGACAGTATTGGTCAGGCTGCCCGCGATCCCGGCCGTGATCAGTGCCGGAACCTGCCAGCGGGATAGGGCTTTCCAGACATAATATGCCACAGGGCCAATGAACAGCCGCGGCAGAACCGCCAGCAGGGGATTGGTGAACCATACATCCGTCGGCCCCGTGGGGGCAATCGCCGCCTGCAGCATGCTGAACAGTCCAAAGATCAAGCCAATGATCGCACCAACGATCGGCCCCTCTAATATAGCGCCAATGATGGCCGGTATATGCATCACGGTCAGGGACGCGCCGCTGAACCAGGGAATGAAGCCCAGTCGGGTCAGCCCCAGCACAACAGAAATGGCGCCCAAAACACCTGTGATCGCAATTTTTCTCGTTCGTTCCTGAGACATATCCAAACCTCCAGTTTTCAGGTTTAATGCTAAAGCATTTTATCACGGGAAGCCAGGGCTTACGCATGAAAAAAAGGATAAAATGACATAAAAAGTATGGAGAGAAGATGTCAGCGCCCAAAACCCTGAAAGAGAGTTTCGAAGACTTACCAGACCCACGGATAGAGAAAAAGACAGCC
>JAIOTF010000354.1 GCA_021107195.1 Anaerolineaceae bacterium
AATTGCTGGGGGAAAATGTTGACCATCTGAGAAATGGTGGTATAATGAATGTTTGTGCATTCTTGCGCCGAACAATTAAAGTTCGGCGAGTCGTTTGTCAATTTGATCCGAATTATTTTACCACAGGAGAGACCCATGACAGATCTTGTGCCTACAAAGCCTTACGCACGAATCCCAGTCATTTACGATCTTCCTAAGATGATCGAAGTGCAGCTTGAATCATTTTTACGTTTGAAAGCCGAGGGTCTGGCTCATCTTTTTGCGGAGATTTCTCCCATCGAGTCTTACAACAAGGGGATGAAATTGTATTTCCCCAGTACTAAACCCGAATCTGAGGGTCTGAAATACTGGTTTGGGGACCCCAAATATTCGATAGAAGAGTGTGTCGAACGCGATCTGACGTATGCCAGCCCATTGTATGTTTCTGTTTTGTTGGCCGGGTCTGAAATTTCCGAGCCTATCAAAAGTGATATTTTCCTGGGTGATTTCCCGGAGATGACAGAAAAAGGTACCTTTATTATCAATGGTACCGAGCGTGTTGTCGTGTCTCAATTGATTCGTTCTCCGGGTGTGTATTTTGAAGCCCCAACGGATCGGGCTACTGGCCGCCGGCTGGCGACAGCCAAGTTGATCCCCGATCGCGGGGCGTGGATGGAGTATGAAACCCGCAAGAATGATTACATCATTCTTAAGTTCAACCGCAAGCGCACCGTGCCGATCACGATCTTCCTGCGCGCCCTTGCCGTTGTTGATGATGGCCTGATAGATTCGCCGATCAAAACAGGCTCCGATGAAGAGCTGCTGTCTTTGTTCCAGGATATTGATAATGACCCTGATAGGTTATTCATTGCTTCTTGTTTCCACCAGGAACCGGCTTGGAATCTGGCAAAAGGCCAAACCGTTGCAGAAGCAGCGCTGCTTGAGTTTTTCAAGCGAATGCGGCCCGGTGACCCTGCTACGATTGAAAATGCCAAGCAGTTCCTTGAAGAGCAGATTTTTGACCAACGCCATTATGATCTTGAAAAGGTGGGGCGCTACAAGCTCAACCAAAAGCTGGATTTGACAGATCATATTCCGATTACGCACCGCACCATCACGAAATGGGATGTAGTTTATCTTGTGCGGCGTCTGATCATGATTAATAACAAGCTTAAAGAAAAAGATGATATCGACCACCTGGGGAATCGTCGTGTGAAGACGGTGGGTGAGTTGATCCAGAACAAGCTGCGTGTTGGTTTACGCCGCATGGAGCGGGTGATCAGAGAACGTATGTCGATCCGCGACCAGGATAATGTATCCCCGGTCAGCTTGATCAATATTCGACCTGTTGTGGCTTCACTGCGCGAGTTCTTTGGTTCGAGTCAACTTTCCCAATTTATGGACCAGACCAATCCTCTGGCCGAGCTGCGTCATAAACGCACGCTTTCAGCGTTAGGCCCCGGTGGTCTGCGCCGTGAACGCGCCGGATTTGACGTGCGCGATGTGCATCACTCACACTATGGACGTATTTGCCCGATCGAAACGCCGGAAGGTCCGAACATTGGTCTGATCGGTCGTTTAGCAACTTTCGCTCGTGTTAATGCATACGGCTTCATTGAAACACCTTACCGAAAGGTATTAACGTCGATTTCATCCAAGCACGGTGAATTGGAAGGCCGCATCCTGCTGCAGGATGTTGTTCACCCCAGGTCGGGCGATGTGATTGCTGAAGGGGGGGTACGTGTTACCGTCGATTTGGCGAAAAAGATCAGAAAGTATAAAATTTCTTCGATTATGGTGAAGCCCTTTGTTTCGGGGGATCCATCAGCGATCGAATATCTGTCAGCGGATGCTGAAGATAAATTTATCATTGCTCAGGCGAATGCTGAATTAAATGAATTCGGTGAATTTACACACCAACGTATCTCCTGCCGTTATCATTCTGATTTTGTGTCCCAAACGCCTGATTCCATTGACTATATGGATGTAGCGCCGCATCAGCTGGTGGGTGTCAGCGCATCGTTGATCCCCTTCCTGGAGCATGATGATGCCAACCGTGCATTAATGGGCTCGAACATGATGGCGCAGGCCGTGCCTTTGGTCCAGCCGGACATCCCCACAGTTTCTACTGGCATGGAAAGTTTTGCTGCAATCGACTCTGGTCAAGTTATGGTAGCGGAAGAAGATGGTGACGTTGTCTCTGTAACGGGACGAAAGATCATTGTCCGCAGCCAGGAAGGCTCGCTGAGAGAATACCAATTGCGTAAATACCAGCGTTCCAACCAGAGCACTTGTATCGATCAGCGTCCTGCTGTGGTCAAGGGACAGCGTGTACACAGCGGTGATGTTCTGGCAGATTCTTCGTCAACTGCTGATGGGAAGCTGGCATTGGGGCAGAACGTGGTGGTTGCCTTCCAGTCCTGGGAAGGCGGCAATTTTGAGGATGCTATATTGATCTCTGAGCATCTCGTTCAGAATGATCGTTTTACTTCTATTCATATTGAGAAACATGAAGTTGAAGCACGGGACACGAAGTTAGGCCCCGAAGAGATCACCCGGGATATTCCCAACGTTGGTGAGGATGCGATCAAGGATTTGGATATTGATGGCATCATTCGCGTAGGCGCCGAAGTTGGGCCGAACGATATCCTGGTTGGAAAGATCACACCTAAAGGTGAGAAAGAACTGACCCCTGAAGAGCGTCTGCTGCGGGCTATTTTTGGCGAGAAATCCCGAGACGTGAAGGACACTTCGCTGCGTATGCCGCACGGTGAGCGCGGTAAAGTAGTCGATGTGAGAGTTTTCACACGCAAGGATAATGCAGACCTGGCAGCGGGTGTTGATATGATGGTACGGGTGTCTGTTGCTCAACGGCGCAAGCTGACTACGGGTGACAAGATGGCCGGACGCCATGGTAACAAAGGTGTTGTATCCCGCGTTGTGGCAGTTGAAGATATGCCATTCCTGGAAGATGGCACCCCGGTTGATATCATTCTTAATCCGCTGGGTGTTCCTGGCCGTATGAACATCGGGCAGGTACTGGAAGCGCATTTGGGTTGGGCAGCACAGCGTCTTGGTTTCCGTTCGATTGTGCCGGTATTTGACGGCGCTAACGAATATGAGATTGAAGCCGAGCTTGCAAGAGCATGGATGATTGATCACGCCTGGCAAAAAGCGGCTGATCGAGCCTGGGAGTGGATTTCAGAATTCGATTATCAGCCCGAAGACTTGCAGGATGACCATGAAGTCCGCCTGCTTTATATGGAGCAATGGCTGGCAGAAGGTGATTACGACCTGCAGGACATCAAATCTGACGATTTGTATGCACGCCGGGTTGTTTTAGAGCAGTGGCTGAAGGATCAGGGCTTTACCCCGGAAGAGATCCTTTTTTATAGTGATGTTCCCGCGCATGCACCGCTCAAGCGTGAAATCGACAAGAAGGCGATTGAGACCTGTCTGTATTTGTGGTTGCAGGATAATGGTGTTGAGGTGAGTGAACTTCCGATGTCAGAGATACACGGCCGTGCGCAGACATTCATGGCAGAGACTGGTCTGCCTATGCCAATCCTCGGTAAATTGAGAGTGCGTGATGGTCAGATGGGGGATTTCTTTGATAACCCCGTGACTGTCGGTGTGATGACAATGCTCAAATTGCACCACCTTGTTGAAGACAAAGTCCATGCCCGGTCTACTGGCCCGTACAGCCTGGTTACCCAGCAACCCCTGGGTGGTAAAGCCCAGTTTGGTGGTCAGCGTTTTGGTGAGATGGAAGTGTGGGCGTTGGAAGCTTATGGCGCAGCATACACCTTGCAGGAAATGTTGACAATCAAATCCGACGATGTTCAGGGACGCGTCAATACCTATGAAGCCATCGTAAAGGGTGATCCAATTGAAGAACCAACCCTGCCGGCTGCTTTCCGCGTGCTGGTTAAAGAATTGCAGTCACTGTGTCTTTCTGTCGAAGCATTGATGGAATCAGGGGAAACGATCAAGTTTGGTAAAGATGAAGATCGTGTTCGCCCACCCAAACTGAGCACAGGTTTGTTAGGTGTTGGAACAGACCTGGATAAATTGATACGCTAAAGGGCGCCGCTTTCCTTGACGCTCCATATTGGGCATGATATAATCGTTCCTCGTTGCCCATAACGGGTTAGGCGATTTGTGCCTGGTCAGACAAGGTGGTAAGGCCATCTAAATCATTTGATGGCCTTACTTGTTGAGAAATGGTTCAAATCTTACAGAGACGGTTTCAAACATAGTATTTATTATTTCGGAGGCAAGAAGTGCCAACCATCAATCAGTTGATCCGCAAAGGTCGCAAGACCAAAAAGGTTAAGAGCAAAGCTCCTGCATTGCAGTACACGTATAATGCGCACAAACAGCGCCGTACCCGCCAGGATGGCGGCGCACCTCAGAAGCGCGGTGTTTGCACTGTAGTCCGCACAATGACTCCCAAAAAGCCTAACTCGGCTTTGCGAAAAATTGCTCGTGTTCGTTTGTCCAACGGTATGGAAGTTACGGCTTACATTCCTGGTGAAGGGCATTCACTTCAGGAGCACTCAGTTGTTATGGTGCGCGGCGGCCGTGTGAAAGACCTGCCTGGTGTGCGCTATCATATTGTTCGTGGTACGTTGGATGCAACCGGCGTTGCCGACCGGGCACAAGGCCGTTCAAAATACGGCTCCAAGCGCCCCAAATAATTTTGGTACTGATACGGAGAAGTATTAATGCGAAGAACTAAACCAGAAAAAAGAGAAGTAGCCCCGGACCTGCGTTATAACAGCATGACGGTTTCCTATTTGGTTAACCGGATCATGAAGAATGGCAAAAAGAGCGCGGCTGTTCGGATGATGTATGAAGCAATGGACATTCTTCACGAAAAGACTGGCAAGGATGCATTGGAAGTATTGGAAGATGCACTCAAAAATGTTGGTCCGTTGATGGAAGTCAAACCCCGCCGTGTTGGTGGTGCAACCTATCAAATTCCGATGGAAGTTTCTGCTTCCCGCCGTATGACTTTGGCGATGCACTGGATACTGGAAGCTGCACGCAACCGTACCGGGAAATCATTCCCTGAGTGTTTTGCAACTGAGCTCCTTGATGCATATAACCAGCAGGGTACTGCAATGCGAAAGCGAGAGGAAGCCCACAAGATGGCAGAAGCAAATCGGGCATTCTCACACTATCGTGTCTGATTTGAAAGTTGAAAATATAGGTTTTTAAGATGACGCGCGAATATCCGTTGGTGCGGTATCGAAATATCGGGATTATTGCCCATATCGATGCCGGGAAGACGACAACAACTGAACGAATACTTTTCTACACCGGTAAAACATACCGGATTGGTTCTGTTGACGACGGTACTACCGTCACGGATTGGATGGCGCAAGAGCGGGAGCGGGGGATAACGATTGTATCGGCTGCGGTTACTACACAGTGGCGCGGCTATCAGATCAACGTTATTGACACACCAGGTCATATCGACTTCACTGCCGAAGTGCAGCGCTCTTTGCGCGTGCTTGATGGCGGTGTTGTTGTATTTGATGGCACACAGGGTGTTGAACCTCAAAGTGAAACGGTCTGGCGACAAGCGGATCGGTATCATGTGCCCCGCATTTGTTTCATTAATAAAATGGACCGGGTTGGCGCTTCTTACGAGAGTTCGATTGAGTCGATCGTCTCGCGTTTAGGTGCACATCCGGTTGCTATGCAAATCCCTATCGGTGAAGAAGCAAACTTCAATGGTGTTGTGGATTTGGTTGAAGAGGAAGCGATTTACTGGGAAGATGAACTTGGCACTGAGCCAGTTCGTCGGGGAATCCCGGCAGATTTAATGGATCGAGCTGCATTCGATCGAAGCACAATGATTGAGACCATTGCTGAAAATGACGATGGATTGCTTGAAAAATTCCTGGAATCAGCCGATACCATTTCTAAAGAAGATATCAAGGCTGCGTTGCGACGCGCAGTGATCAGTAATAAGTTAACCCCGGTTTTTTGTGGTTCATCCTTGAAGAACAAAGGCGTGCAGGCGGTTCTGGATGCTGTGGTGGATTATTTGCCATCACCAGCAGATATTCCGGCAGTGGTGGGAATTGACCCGAAAACCGAAGAAGAAGTGCAGCGTTTACCAGAGGACAAGGCTCCGATGAGCGCGCTGGTGTTCAAAATCGTTACCGATCCATATGTCGGTCGACTGGCGTATTTCCGGGTATATTCCGGTGTGATGACCCAGGGTTCGATGGTTTACAATCCCGTCAAGGGTAAAAAGGAACGGATCGGGCGCGTGTTGCGTATGTATGCGGACCACCGCGAAGACATTGATAAAGTATATGCGGGTGAAATTGCTGCAATCCTGGGATTGAAGCAGACGTTTACCGGCGATACTTTGTGTGATGCCAGCCAGCAGATCGTGCTGGAAGACATCACCTTCCCTGAACCGGTCATCTCAGTAGCGATTGAGCCCAAGACAACTGCCGACCAGGAAAAAATGGGAGAAGCGCTGCATAAATTGTCGCAGGAAGACCCCACGTTTCGGGTGCGCATTGACGAAAACACAGCCCAGACGATCATTTCCGGTATGGGTGAGCTTCACCTGGATGTGCTGGTAGATCGAATGAAGCGTGAATTCAATGTCAAGGCGAATGTTGGCCGACCGCGCGTTTCTTTTCGCGAGACGATCACACGCCCAGTTCCTCAGGTCAATTTCCGCTATGTCAAGCAAAGCGGTGGCCGCGGTATGTATGCTCATGTTGTTTTGAGCTTCGAACCATTGGAGCGGGGTTCAGGGATTGTTTTTGAAGATAAGGTGGTGGGTGGTTCGGTACCACGCAATTTCATTCCTTCCGTTGAGCGCGGTATTCGTGAAGCGTCTGAAAGCGGATCTTTGGGCGGCTATCCGGTTACGGATGTGAAGGTTACATTGATGGACGGTTCATACCATGAAGTGGACTCCAATGAGATGGCATTTAAATTGGCTGGGGCGATGGCTTTCCGTGAAGGTATGGAAAAAGGCGCCACAGTCTTGCTTGAGCCGATCATGAAGGTTGACGTCATGGTGCCAGCGGATTATTTTGGTGATGTTTTAGGCCAGATTAGTGCGCGGCGAGGAGAAATCCAGGGTACTGAAATGCGCTCTGGAAATGGACAATCGGTACGGGCTAATGTGCCATTGGCAGAAATGTTCGGGTATGCAACAGAGATGCGGTCAATCACGCAGGGCCGGGGCGTCTTCACCATGGAATTTGAACATTATGCGCCAGTGTCTGAATCGGTTGCAAAGAAGATTTTAGGTTAATTGGGTCAAGTATCAACTATCGTACTTTTTCAGGAGATTCTTATTATGGCAAAGCAGAAGTTTGAGCGAACCAAACCGCATCTGAATGTGGGCACGATGGGACACATCGACCACGGTAAGACCACCTTGACGGCCGCAATCACCAAGTACTGCGGTTTTCTGGGTAATGCTGAGTTCCGTGCATACGATCAGA
>JAIOTF010000407.1 GCA_021107195.1 Anaerolineaceae bacterium
AGAGAAGCGGCATTGGCAAAACTGGTCACAGTGCTCGTTCACGGAGCGCGTGTCGGCGAGTCTTTACTTCCTAGGTGGGTGTCTATACACACAATATTGGGAGTGGCGGCCGTGGTTTGATGGAGGTTGTACAAGCTTTGCTGGGAGGGGTTTTCAAGGATCGGCTGCGTAAGGATTCTTCGTTACGGAAATCCCGTTCAATTCATACCTGGCCGATTTTCACCGGGGAAGATACCGATACCACAGATCCCGCTACGTTAGCCAGGATGCTGGTGGTGGGGTTTGAGTTACAGGATGATAATGCCACCCTGGATTTGACTGAAGCACAGCGTCTGGCAGATCATTTGAATGCGGTAGGCAAGGCGTGGCTGGATTGGATTGTCACGCCAGAAGCAAGCATCTGTTTTACCAAAGCACAGGTTAAATTTAGAGATGTACGGGAAAACTGGATGCGGAAATTACGTGGGTACCAATGCCGTATAGTCAATCCTGCCCGGGTCGCAACCAATCTGGCCTCTAATCAATTGACCTGGGAGTTGTTGAGCCAGCACCCTCGCATGGGGACATTTTTTAAAAAATATTCGACAGTACACCAAGTTGGTTTACAAATGGTTGCCGAAAAGATGGCTCGTCTGACATCGGAAGCATTAGAGGCAACCCGATTTCTGGATGCTCTCAATGCTTTGCTTTCCAATCATCGCTGTGTTTTGCTGCCGGCTTTCACACAGCCTCGAGATGCAGATCGCGACAGGCATATTGGCTGGCAATTGCAAGATGGATCGATTTGTCTGCTGCCACTCCCAGCGAAAGATGCAGTTGAGCGGGTATTGGGGTTTGATAGTCTGAACGGTATCAGTCATTATGGGTTGTATAACCAGTTGGCTGGTCTTGGTTTTATTGCTAACCATGATCCGGGGCGGCATACCAAGGTTTATAGCATTGGTGGAAAAGGGATTCGATTGCTGCATTTGAATGCGGAAGCCCTTTTGCAAGCAGATGCGCAGGCTGTTACCGAGTTACCGGAGTTTGGAAGTACAAACAACGCAGAAAAGAAATAGACATAGAGGATAAAAAATGAAACTCCCTCATAGTGTGATTGTGAAGTCGCCTGGGTTATTGCCCATGTTGTATACGGTTCGGGAATTATCGAAAGAATTATCGATTCCAGAACGTACGCTGCGGGATTGGCTTGCTGCTGGCGCACCTGTACAGAAAGATAACCGGGGAAGGATGATGGTCAACGGGTGCTTGTTTTATGACTGGGTGCAGGAAAACAAGAACAGGAAGAAGACAAGAAAACTGAAGGATAATGAGTCATATTGTTTCCGTTGCAAAGCAGTAGTTCCTTTTCAATTGATAGAGAAACGAGCTATTAAAGGAAAGCTGGTTCATCTGAAAGGGATTTGTGTTTACTGTGGTGGGGTGATCAATCGTGGAGGGCGTGATGAGTAAACTGATCAACCGCGAGAATTATGCCCTGATCAAAGCTTTTCTGGGAGACATGGCAGAGATCAAACCAGTTTCGGAAAGTACTGTTGAGCGATATGGGTTTTACCTGCGACATTTACTGTTGTGGGCAATGGATGTGCCCTTTGCCAAAGCGTATACCATTCGACCGACCTTGCCAGTCTATGTGTCTAATCAGGAAGGTAATAAGGGCAAGAAACTGGCAGCAGAAACCCAGAAGAAAATCATTGGATTGTCGCGAAGATTCTTTGAGTGGGCAAAGTCCCGGCATACTGGAGCGTTCAAAAAATTGCCTGTATCTTGGATTGAACGGCTGCATCCTGTTCGCAGGAAGGAAGCCTCATTCTCGCAGGAGCATGTATTTGTTTCAGTAGAGGAAGCTGTTCAACTGGCAACTTTGCCACGCGAAGAAGGCAACCTGGCGATGTGGCGGGATTGCGCCATGGCTGCCCGCTTATTCCTGAGCGGTGAGCGCGCAAGTGCTGCCGTCACCTCGCCGATTTGTGCGATTGATTTTGATGATCTTTCCATTCGCCAGTGGCCTGAACTGGGCGTCAGGACGAAAAACAGCAAAAAGGCAACGACTTATTTGCTGCCGCTCCCGGAATTATTGGAGGTCGCCCGTTTTTGGGATGCCTATGTCCGCGAAAGATTATTACCTATGGATACATGGTATGCTCCGATTGAGAGCAGATGGGGCGAACAAAGTCTGTCCTTGGCTGAAGCGGGCAAGAATCGTAACCAGGCTTTGAATCGGCGCTTAAAGCTGTTGTTCGATAAAACCAATCTGCCATATAAATCCGCGCATAAATTCCGCCATGGGCATGCGGTTTTTGGTTTGCTGTATGCCGACTCCCCGGCTGATTACAAGGCAGTCTCCATGAATCTGATGCACAGCGATATCAAAGTCACCGACAGTATCTATGCCATTTTGCCGGATCAGGATGTGAAAGCCCGTATTGCCAGGTTGGCGTCAAACACAAAAGCGCAATCAGAAGATGAACTGCACCAGTTCATCAAGACAATGAACAAGGCTGAGGTGTCCAAAGTCTTGATGATGCTGGCGCAGCGGTTGGCCGCCTGATGACAGGCGGGATGTGCAATTTACAGCCGCCAGTTATCTACAGGACTGGCTTTTCGGTGGGCCTGTTCCACATCGATTTCGGCGATGCGGGCATATCGTTTGACCATGTCCAGGGAGCTGTGTCCCAGCAGCGCTTGCAGGGTAAACAGATCACCGCCGGAGCGCAGGTAGGTAATAGCGAAGGTATGTCGGAATCTGTGCGGGTAGGCGTTTTTGACTTCAGCCCGTTCAGCGATGCTTTTGATCAACTGGCGCAGGGAATTGGGATTGAAAGGGCGGTCGGCTTTCGATACAAACAAATAGGCATCTGGCCAGTCGGCATCTTCCCGTTTGACAAGATAACGCATCACCGAACGGCGGGTGGCCTTGCCGAGAAAGACGGTGCGCCCTTTCCCTCCCTTGGCCCCGCCGACCACACCGTGTTTGATTTCAGTCCGGCCGGTTTTCAGGTCTATGTTTGTGATCCGCAGGGAGCAAAGTTCCGAGGCACGTAAACCGGTATCCAGCAATACCAGGATGACAGCCTGATCTCGCGCACCATTGGCCAGACGCATCACAAAGCTTCTCCGATTTCCGGGATGGACTTCCCGCGAGTAGAGGCAGACCTTCAGCATGGTCTGTACTTCTTCCTGGGTAAAGGGTTCTACGGGTGTGACTTTGAAACGCGGTGCCGGGATGGTTTTCATCAGGTTGGTAATTTCAAACTCCAGTGCTGCCCAGGCATAGAATGAGGATAGGGTTACCCATACATTGCGCAGTGTTTTCGGTGAG
>JAIOTF010000286.1 GCA_021107195.1 Anaerolineaceae bacterium
CTGGAGAAGGGGAAACGAGGCTCGCGAACTTTGCATGCAGAAAATCTGTTGAAGCAGATCACAGGTGCAGAAGCAGCCTTGGTGGTGAATAATAATGCTTCAGCGGTGATGCTTGCGCTCAGTGCATTGGCTCGGCGAAGGAGGGTTGTTATTTCCCGCTCGCAGTTGGTTGAAATTGGCGGCGGATTCCGTGTGCCGGATGTGATGCGCCAATCAGGGGCGAAGCTGGTCGAGGTAGGCACAACCAACCGGGTGCATTTGCAGGATTTTGAGGCTGCAATGGAGGAGCCGATAGCATTGGTGATGCAGGCGCACCACTCGAACTTCCAGATTATTGGATTCACCAGCGAACCCAAATTGAAAGATTTAGCGGATTTAGCGCATCGACATGGAATCTATTTGCTGGATGACCTGGGATCAGGGGCATTACTCGACACTGCAAAATTTGGATTGTCACATGAGCCAACCGTGCAGGAAGCATTGGCTGATGGTGCGGACATTGTTTGTTTTTCTGGCGATAAGCTGCTTGGAGGACCACAGGCCGGGATCATTGTCGGTAAGGCGGACCTCCTGAAGAAAATGAAAAAGCATCCCTTTGCCCGGGCTATACGCGCGGATAAGCTTTGCCTGGGTGCACTCAGTGCGACCTTGCTGCATTATCTGAAGGATGAGGCAGAGCGGGAAATTCCCATCTGGCAGATGATTTCAATGACTTCAGAACAGGTGCGCAAGCGCGCCCAGTATTGGGTAAGCGTTTTACAACACGGCGATGTTATTCCCGGCAAGTCCACCGTGGGTGGGGGCAGTCTGCCTGAAGAAGAACTGGATACTTATCTGGTGGCGCTTAGCGTGCGGCACCCGAATCAATTCCTGAAGCGCTTGCGGAGGATGAGCCCGCCCATCATCGCCCGGGTGCAATCAGATAAGGTTGTGCTTGATCCGCGGACAGTGTTGGCAGAACAGGAAGATGCCTTGCTGGTTGGCGTGCAAAATGCCTTACCTGCAAAGTAGCAACAATTATTAGGATAATGGACCAATGAAAAACGATCTTGACGCATTGATGCAAACGCATGATGTAAACGCCTTGCTGGTTTCCGGTGCTGGACAACATAATCCCATGATGGTTTATATGACCGGCGGCGGGCATTTGACCATGGCGGATTTGATCAAAAAAAGGGGAGAGCCCGCTATCCTTTTTTATGCGCCGATGGAGAGAGACGAAGCCGCACAGACCGGATTGGTCACACGCAATTATGTGGAGTACCCGCAGTTTCGCTCTGCGATAAGGGGTGATTTGGATCTTGCGGCGGAAATGCTGCAAAACATGTTAAAGGATGCCGGGATCACACAAGGGCGGCTGGCTTTGTATGGCCAGGTGGACGCTCACCGCTTCTCAGGCATTATTTTACGTTTGCAAAAGTTGATGCCGGATATTCGCATTGCAGATGGCATAGACGATAACATCCTTTTACAGGCAATGTCCACTAAAGATAAAGATGAAGTGGCACGTATTCAAAAGATGGGCCAGATTACCAAAGAAGTAGTGGCGGCTACCGCCGCGTTACTCTCAAACAGTGCAGTAAAGGATGAAATACTGCTCAATGAGACCGGTCAGCCTTTGACGGTCCGTGAAGTGAAGCGGCAGATTGATTTGTGGTTGATGGAACGCGGTGCAGAGAATCCGGAGGGCACGATCTTTGCCATAGGACGCGATGCAGGCGTTCCGCATTCCACTGGCACAGCTACGGATGTGCTGCGTTTAGGGCAGACGATCGTCTTTGATATTTTTCCTTGCGAAGCTGGCGGTGGTTATTTCCATGATTTCACTCGCACCTGGTGTCTGGGATATGCGCCCGATGAGGTGTTGAAATTGTATGCTGATGTCAGGTCTGTTTATGATACGATCACGTCTGAACTGGCTGTAGGAAATCCTTTTTTTAATTTTCAGAAACGCACCTGTGAATTGTTTGAAGAATTGGGACACGCCACAGTGATGAGCAATCCTACCACAGAAGAGGGGTATGTTCACAGTTTAGGGCATGGTGTGGGCTTGAAGGTGCATGAGCTTCCGATGTGCAGTTATCACCCGGGAGGGAAGCCAACAAACATTCTGATGCCTGAGCAAGTGATTGCAATTGAACCAGGTCTTTATTATCCTGAGCGCGGGATGGGGATTCGCCTGGAGAACACTTTCTACATTTCTCCAGAAGGTCAATTCATAAACCTGGCTCCTTACCCATTAGACCTGGTGCTTCCGGTCAAGGGGTAGCAGGCGAAAAGGAGAAGAACATGGCAAGCAAAAATCCTTTGTCTACATTTCAACCAGCGCGAATATTGGGAATCGAGTCGTCCTGTGATGAAACCGCAGCGGCGATTGTTAAGGATGGGCGGATACTGCTTTCCAACGTAGTCGCTTCCCAGGTGGAGATGCACGCACAATATGGCGGGGTCTTCCCTGAGATGGCCTCGCGCCAGCATGTCCTGACCATTTATCCCGTTGTTGAGCAGGCTTTGAAACAGGCACATTTAAGCCTGACAGATGTAGACGCGATTGCGGTCACACGCGGCCCGGGCCTGGCGGGGTCTTTGGCAGTTGGTGTTAATGCGGCAAAAGGGATGTCACTGGCGACAGGCTTGCCTTTGATCGGTGTCAACCATCTGGAATCGCATATCTATTCCGCCTGGCTGGCTCCCGAGGATGGAGAAGGTGTGCCGCCCGCACCTGAGTTTCCGCTGCTGGCGTTGTTGGTTTCTGGCGGGCACACGGAATTAAATCTCGTCA
>JAIOTF010000063.1 GCA_021107195.1 Anaerolineaceae bacterium
AAATCCAAGTTTATGGCGCAGCGAGTGAATTGGATTCAAGGCAAGCCGCCTTCGCTGAATTTCCGGGCGCAAATCAAGATCCGTTATCGGGCGCCTTTGGCATGGGGGCAACTTGAAGTTGTGGAGCAAGGGAAAACCCTGATTTGTCTGGACGAACCTCTTGGCGATATCACACCCGGGCAGGCGGCGGTGTTTTATCAGGGCGATGAGGTTTTAGGTGGCGGTATTATTCAATAGATAATGATGGCCTGAAGGGTAACGGATTTTATGACTATTGCAGCGTTTTTTTTGGGATTTGTGTTGAGCAGTTTGCTGGGATTCTTTTTTCATATGTGGAAGGGCGGAGGGATAGGCAAGCTGGTTTTATATTTACTGCTTAGTTGGGCTGGCTTTTGGGCTGCCCAGATATTGGGAACAACAATGGAATGGGAGTTCCTGAAAGTTGGTTCTTTGTTGGTTGGGCTTGACCTTTCAGGAGGTTTGCTGTTTCTTTTAATTGGACACTGGTTAAGCCTGGTGAAAAACGAAGAAGAAGGATGAGGCAGCGCATTTTTATTGCGTACTCCATCCTTCGCTGGTGCTGAATGGTGCCTTTGGATTTTTAAATCACACGAACTTTTTCAGCTTGAAGACCTTTGGTACCCTGAGTGATCGTAAATTCAACCTGTTGGCCTTCGACTAGATTTCGGAATTCCCCGTCTGATTCGATAGCCGTATAATGGACGAAAACATCTGGGCCATCATTTCGGGAAAGAAAACCGTATCCTTTGGTGGTATTGAACCACTTTACTATTCCGGTTAATTGCTCGTTCATCTTTTCGCCTCCAGATATCGTTTCTGTGTGCCGGAAATTGGTTCAAACACTCGATCAGACCCCAGTTCGATAAACTTCCTTGAAGAAATGATTGTATTCATTTTAATCAAATTGAGGGCAGTATGTCAATGGTGGTGCATCCAGAAAAATGTTTGCGAATCGAAAAAAAAGGGGGCAGATATAATTGAGTGGAATAGTTTAATAATCTTGTGCGGAGGTTGACAAAATAGTGGAGTGGCAGGGATTTGGAGGACACGGAATGATCTCGGCGCGTTGTAACGGAAAGTTGCTTTCAGAAGAGGAAATTTCCACGCGCCTTGCGCACAATGCTCTGCTGCATGACCAGCCGGAATTTGATATGAACCGACGCAGTGCAGCTGTGCTTGTTCCCTTGCTATGCATTGACAATGAATGGCGGCTTTTATACACACGGCGCACTGATCAGGTGCCGCATCATAAAGGCCAGGTTTCTTTTCCTGGGGGCGCCTATGAAGCGCAGGACGGTGATCTTGTGCAAACGGCGTTACGAGAATCCTGCGAAGAGATTGGTTTGAATCCTGCAGGCGTGCATATTTTAGGTGAATTGAAGGGCATGCCTTCTGTGAGTGATTACCTCATTACACCGATTATTGGCCGGATCACAAAACCGTTCGCCGTCAGGTTGTCAGAATATGAGGTAAGCCGGGTTTTCACGATTCCGCTTGCATGGTTAGCAGAGCCGAAGCATCGCGAGATGCGCCCTTACCATGCACCGGACGGGCGGGTTTTTGATGTGATTTTTTATCAACCTTTCGATGGCGAGATCCTTTGGGGCGCAACTGCGTATATGACTCTAATGTTTCTGAGAGCTTTGGGGTTGACAGACTGAAACTGGTGTTTTAAGAGAAATTAAAACGCCCCAAAGAAGACTTGGGGCGTTTTGCTTATCGGATAAAGTAAGGAAAGAATTACTCTTCTTCTCCCTCTTCTTCTTTCTTGCCGCGCTGTTCGCTAATTTCAGGTTCTTCATCACCTTCCGCGAACTCATCAATCTCTTCTTCCTCTTCCTCTTCTTCAATTTCTTGAGCGGCGCCAGTGATGACAACCACAGTTTCATCAGGATTGGAAAGGATTGAAACTTTGTCAGAGACTTCCAAATCGCTTACCAGCAAGGAGTCGCCAATGTTTTCCAAAGAAGTCAAATCCAGTTCGAGGTGGTCTGGCAGGTCCTGGGGCAGCGCTTCAATTTCAATCTGGTTAAGGTTTTGAACCACAACACCGTTCATATTCTTTATCGCAGGGGAAAGACCAATCAACTCAACGGTGACCATTGAGTGAATCTTCTCTTTCATGGAGACGACCTGAAGGTCAACGTGTTTCAAAATGTTCTTGATAAAATCGCGCTGTTTTTCGCGAACCAATGCCGGATATTCTTCGCCATCCAGTTCAATGGTTACAACGCTAGAGGCGCTCAGCTTGAAGAACGTTTTACTGGCAGCGCGAAGATCCATCAAAATGGGGGTTGGTTCAATATGGCGGCCATACATCACGCCGGGAAGTTTGCCCTGGCGACGAAGTACGCTAACTTTTTTACCGGTTATTTCACGGCGGGTAGCTTGTATCAAAATCTTTTCCATCAATTCCATCCTTCGAGCGCCTCTCACCTGTCAAAGCAGGTTACCCTCGCTCTATAATGATTTGTGGGCATATACCCAATTCTTAAGCTGCTTCTTTGCAGCACAGCGGATTATTATACCAAAAAAGTATGAAATTGAGAACATCATTTCAAGCGGGTTTTGAAGGCTTTTGTTTGTGTGAATTACAATTGATGCCTTTGATGAAAATGACGAATACGCCGAGGATATAGGTGATACCCAGTTGTAAGGCACCCGGTTCCGCAAGGATTAAACAGTTTAGCCCCAGCCAGCCAATTTTGACGTCAAGGTTTGCCCGGATGAAAATTATAGATAGCGTTAATAAAATCGATGCAATGCCGCCTCAGCCATAAGTAGCAATGCGGTGAAAGCACCGCCAGATTTATGCGTATAGATGTCGTGTCATTATATTCGCCGGGTTTCATGGCATTGTAAACGATGACGGTAGAGCAGAAGATAGATGTAAATCAAACCATTGCGATTGAAGGTCATACGTTTTGTGCTGGTTGTTCCCTGGTCAATTGCGGCAACACATTTAGACATGGGTTCCTCCGAAGAGGAAAAAATACAATTATGTTGAGTGTATAGTAAACCGAATTTCGGTTCAAAAATATTTGTTCGTAGTTCGCAGAGCTATCTGCGCAAATATCGAATGGTGTAGGCCGCGACACTGAAAGCTGAAGCCACATTTAATGAGCGTTTAAAGCCTGTCATTGGGATAAATATCGTTTTGTTTACTAATCTTAATAGACCGGGGTCTATCCCGGCGTATTCACTGCCAAAGATAAGCAGGACGGGCTGGTTACTCTTCTGGTCGGGGAGGTCAAAGATGGAGCAGGCTTTTGGCCCCCCTTCCAGAGCCCAGATTTGGTATTTCTCTTTGACAGAGAGCAAGTGATCGACACCATTTTTGTGGTGTGACCAGGGTACGGCATACTCGGCGCTTAGTGATGTTTTCTGAATCTTTGGATTGTTGGGGGTCGGGGTAATCCCATAAAGGTAAATATGTTCAATGCCGGTTGCATCGGCGGTACGGAAGATCGAGCCAACATTATATGCGCTGCGCAGATTGTCCAGGGCAATGGAGATTGAGAGACCGCTTACCGCAGAGTTTACAGGTTCTGGTTTGAGGTTTGTGAATTTTTCTTCGGTGATAAATACGGGGCTGCCACAGCATGGGCAGAGCGTAATCCGGTTTGATCCGCGAGGCTTTGGAAATCGCAGACAGCATTCCGTGTTTTGACATTGATAAATCTCGTACTCGTGTTGGTTTGACATCTTGATTGGTAACCCTAATGTATTTTTTCTGATTGCCTTGATTATACTGTGGTTGAAAAAATCTCAAAATCTGTGAGAATTTATGGGATAGTGTAAAATGTGAGTATTCCAATTAATCTGGATGGGCACCCCGAAAGATGTGAGATCAGATTTTGGATGGTGATGTACAAGGAGGTCGCATGAAGCTGTATGGTGGAGTAGAGGTCGGAGGGACAAAATTTGTTTGTATTGTGGCAGGTGGGCCAAA
>JAIOTF010000101.1 GCA_021107195.1 Anaerolineaceae bacterium
ACCAGCGCGCCGCGGGCATCGCTCTTCCAATAAGGAGCGAACAGGCCAGAGAACGCCGGAACAAAGTAAATACCGCCACTATCATCAACCGTCTTGGCCAGGGGTTCAATATCCTTTGAGTCTTCGATCATTTTCAGATTATCGCGAATCCACTGTACCAATGCGCCAGTAATAGCAATGGAACCTTCCAGTGCGTAGACAGCGGGCTGGTCACCGATTTTGTAGCCGAGGGTGGTCAGCAGGCCATTCTTGGACTGAACTGGCTTCGTGCCCGTATTCAACAGCATGAAGCATCCGGTGCCATAGGTGTTCTTGGCTTCGCCGGGATCATAGCAGGTCTGGCCGAAGAGGGCTGCCTGCTGGTCGCCGAGGTCGCCGGCAACCGGAATACCATCAAGACCGGTGTTCTTGCAGGGACCGTAAACTTCACTGGAGGCTTTGATGGCCGGCAGCATCGCCCGCGGAATGCCCATGACTGCAAGCATATCAGGATCCCAGTCCAGCGTTTCCAGGTTCATCAACATGGTTCGGGAAGCGTTGGTCACATCGGTGACATGTACGCCGCCTTTGGGACCGCCGGTCAAATTCCAAATAACCCAGGTATCGATATTGCCGAACAGGACTTCACCCTTCTCTGCTTTTGCACGTACACCTTCAACGTTGTCCAGGACCCATTTGATCTTTGGGCCTGAGAAATAGGTTGCTAAGGGCAGACCAACCTTCTCGCGGAAGCGGTCCTGCCCGCCGTCCTTCGCCAGCTCATTGCAAATGCCAGCGGTACGGGTATCCTGCCATACGATCGCGTTGTGAACTGGTTTGCCTGTCGCCTTTTCCCAAACCACGGTGGTCTCGCGCTGATTGGTTACACCTACCGCGGCAATGTCTTTACTTGTCACACCAGTTTTTTCCATGGCCCCTTTGATAACTTCCTGGGTTCGCGTCCAAATTTCCATCGGATCATGTTCAACCCAACCGGGCTTAGGAAAAATTTGCTCGTGTTCCTTCTGATACACACCAACTACTTTTCCGGAATGATCAAAAATCATAAACCGGGTGCTGGTAGTACCTTGGTCTACTGCTGCAACATACTTCGCCATTTTAATACTCCTTCACATATTAGTTTGAGTTTTCCAACAGCAATTTTACTTGTGGCTATTCGTCCATGTTTTAAACGCGGTATTCACCAGGTAAAATGAGGAAGTGGCGCCAGGATCTTGATGTCCTGCGCTTCGTTCCCCAAGATAGCTGGCCCGTCCTTTGCGCGCCACCAAAGGAATTGTTGCGATCATGCCTTCTTCGGCTGCCTTGGCAGAGTTCTTCAATCCTTCACTCAACGACAGACCCTTGCTAACAGATTCTTTCAGTGCTTCTACCGCTGGCGTTAGCGCATCAACCATTGTCTTGTCTTCCAAAACAGCCTTCCCTCTGCTTACCACCCCGGTTGTCGCCGCTTCAAGTGCATCGGCCCAATCCGCCAGAGTCAGCTCCATTTTTCCACTAACCGCTTTGCCCGCCTGAATGAAGAGGGAGCCATACAGGGGACCGCCAGCTCCACCGACTGTGGAAAGCAGCGTCATACCGACAGTCTTAAAAATTGTGCCAATATCCTGATCCTCCATGCCTGGAAGCTTAGAAAGTACAGCCTGGAAACCGCGGTTCATATTAGCGCCGTGATCTGCATCACCAATGGCCGAGTCCAGGTCTGTGAGATAATCTTTCTTCTCGACAAGTAACTGTGCATATACTTTGATCCAGTCGATGACATCATCGCGGGTGATAACCATAATTCTTTGCTCCTTGAGTATGAGAGGCTGATATCTATCAGCCTCTCACTTTCAGTACTAAATTCCCTTGCGCATGCCTGCTGTGAGAACAGGTGCATCCCACAGTTTGATGAGGTCAGCATCCATCTTAAGCATGGTGATAGAAGTACCGGCCATTTCAAGGCTGGTGATGTACGGGCCAATCAGGTTCCGCACAACCTTGATGCCATGTTTTTCTGCCACTTCCACAGCTTTTCGATAGAGAACATAAAGCTCGATCAGCGGTGTGCCGCCCATGCCGTTGACGAACAGCAATACTTCGTCTCCGGATTTGTAGGGGATATCCGAAATGATGGGATCCATGAGCATTTCCACAACTTCGTCAGCCGATTGAAGCTTCATCCTCTTCCGACCTGGTTCGCCGTGAATGCCGATGCCAATTTCCATCTCATCTTCCGGCAGATCAAAAGTGGGTTTCCCGGCGTGCGGGACGGTGCAAGAGGTCAAGGCCATACCCATAGTGCGGCCGAGGCTGTTAACTTTGCGGGCCAGGTCCGCCACCTCTTTGAGGGAGCGTCCTTCTTCTGCTGCTGCACCGCAGATCTTTTCGACCAGCACGGTCAGACCAACACCGCGGCGGCCAGCTGTATAAAGGCTGTCCTTCACAGCAACGTCATCATCAATAACGACGGCTTCAACTTCAAGGCCTTCTTCTTTGGCCAGATCAGCAGCCATTTCGAAATTCATCACATCGCCCGTATAATTCTTGACGATGTGAAGCACACCTGCGCCGCCGTCAACTGCTTTGGTGGCCGCAAGCATCTGGTCGGGGGTCGGGCTGGTGAAAACCGCACCAGGGCAGGCTGCATCCAGCATACCTTTACCAACGAAACCGCCGTGCATCGGCTCATGGCCGCTTCCGCCGCCCGAGATGATGCCGACTTTTCCTTTCACCGGCGCATCTACGCGCACAATGAAATCAGGATCATAAAATACTTTGACCAGATCAGGGTGAGCAAGCTCGATACCTTGCAGTTCTTCCTTCACCACTTCTTCCGGTTTGTTGATTAATTTTTTCATAGGAGGGTTCCTTTATGTCTCGGCAGCCTCTCTGCGAAGCTGCCGAGAATGATTATAGCTTAGTTTATTCTCCACTACCCAGGTTCTTGGTGACAAAGGCATCGTAAGTCCAGACACCAATCGGTCCGGCAATGGCGGGAATTAACACAGGCGGGATCAGCCAGTACAGACCATCGAAGAGACCTTTTGTGCCGACCAGCAGGCCGAAGATGCGCGGAGCGAGGTCACGGGCGGGGTTGATCGAATAGCCAGAGGGACCGCCGAGGGAAAGGCCAACAGCCAAAACGGTGAAACCGACAAGGAATGGCCCAAGATTGTGTAACAGGCCCGTGTTCTTCGAGTCACCGCTGGCAAGGACGCCCCACATCAGTACGCAGGTGCCAATCAGCTCTGCGATCGAGGCAGTTACCAGCGAATAGCTGCCCACAGAAGCAGCACCTTCACCACCCCAGAATGAAGCGCCAAAGACACCGCCGGGACCAGTGGACCAAACATTTGGCATACCTGCTGCTACCAGACCATCGCGGTAGACCAGATATACTGCCAGAGCGCCCAGAAAAGCACCAATCATCTGTGCAGCGATGTAGGGGAACACTTTCTTCCAGGGGAAATCGCGTCCCACAGCCAACCCCAACGTCACAGCCGGGTTGATATGTGCCCCGGAAACGCCGGCAGAAACATAGACTGCAATGATAACAGCAAAGGCCCAGCCAATGGCGATCGTGTTCCAGTTATAAGCTGGAGCAGCGAGACGGGGAGCAAGACCAACATTGGCGACAACGCCGTCACCCAACAAGATCAGGATGAAGGTTCCGAAAACCTCACCAATGAATTCATTCTTCAAACTCTTTTCTTTCATAGCTTATTCACTCCTCTTAGGATATATTTTACAAGATCAAAAGATGTTCATGTGTTTCGCTTTGAAAAATCGCTATTTTTCTTCGATAGGCACCTCCTTGCTTATTTTTACTACATGTTGCGCTATTTTGAGTAAGTGCTTTGAGAATGGACGGAACCACTCTCCCTTTGAGCACTTATACACAATTAAAATGATCTGCTGTGCTCTGACGGGCTTTCCCCATCAAAGCACAACACCCGCCTTGCACAGGATATGCTTCATAAAACGCAAGCTGTGAAATTAAAGATTGAGCAAAATATAGAAACAATTCACAATCCCAACACGAAAATAAAAGAATTTCAGTTAATCGAAACCGGCTCTTGTTTTTTTTACTAAAAAAAGATTAATGGAGTGTCAATAGCAGCCCGAACACTGGTCCTGCAAATCATTCCCAATTGGGACAATGCAAAATAGCGACTATTAAATTATAAATTCTTGTTGGGAAGAGGTCAACTAAGTGGACAAAAGCGTTTCGATATGAAACATTTCTAATTACATGTGTTTCAATATGAAACAGTTGCTCTGTTTTTCAGGCTTTGTGAATATCTTGCAATGAGATATTGTAGTTTTTCAACCGCCGCCAGAGCGTGGTACGGCTGATGCCCAACATGCTGGCCATCTTGGTTTGGTTGGCGTTGCAAAGCTTTGCGGCACGCACGATCAATTCGTGTTCCATCTCATCAAGCGATTGAATTGAAGCTGGACTGATGAAAGGGCCCCTCTCAAAGTCTAAACGGGATATGAAAGCCGGTAAGTGATCGGGTTGAATGAGGTAACTATTACCAGCACTCGTCGCGGCGCGCTCTAAAACTGTTTCCAGTTGGTGAATATTCCCCGGCCAGGAATATCTCTTAAAAATATCCGTCACTTCGGAAGAAAGTTTGAGTGGGTGCCCGGCATGCTGTCCGAGACGGGAAAGAATCCGAAACACGAGTAACTCCATATCCTCGGACTGTTCCCGCAGCGGCGGGATGTTGAATTCAAATGTGCTCAAGCGGTAATATAAGTCGGCCTGAAAACTACCCTGAGCTACCAATTGTTCCAAATTTTCCGTTGTAGATGCCAGCACACGCACATCAACTGGAATGGGACGAACACAGCCAATGCGCTGAATGATCTGCAAATCCAGCATATCCAACAGAACAGATTGCGCTTCCAGAGGTAATTGTGGTATGTCTTTGATAAACAACGAGCCGCCGTTGGCCAACTCCAGCTTTCCAGGCTGCCCGCGCTGTTGGTCGCCTTCGACAGTTCTATCCTCATATCCGCACAGCTCGATAAGGATCGTATCATTTGGGTAGGCTGAACATGGAAAAATGACAAATGGGCCGTTTTTTCGCTCTCCAGCATTATGTATTGCCCCGGCCACCAGGTTTTTCCCTGTCCCGTCTTCTCCCCGAATCAATACCGGTGCTGTAGCGTTTGCACAAACCCCTACCTGACGGCGGATCTCCTGCATTTTTTGCGAACCGCCCACCAGATTGTCTATTGTAGATAAAGAATGGGCGCCAAACTGGCTGAGAGCCAGTTTTCGGATATCCTTTTCCCGCTTTAAAGTGACGATCACATACTGAAGATTATTGTCATGGACAATGTATTGAAGCCCTAGAAGGATGGTAAACGCTTTCTTCTGGCATTGGAATGTGGCCTCGATATCATGCAGCGGTTTTCGGTTTTCCAACGCGGCTTCAACAAAGGCGGGAACTTCCAAACAATCTTTGTAGGGTCTACCAACAATGACGCGGGCCGGGATTCCCATGATCCTTTCGGCAGAGTGATTCATCTGTTGTAATATCCCCTCTGCGTCCCAAACCAGGACACCTTCAGAGATCGTTGCCAGAATAATTTTTAATTGTGCCAGTTGCACTTCTTGTTCTGCCAGCAGCAGGTCGGCCTGATGCTGATTTTCGATCGCTTTTGCGCCCAAAGTCGCTACAGCCAACACATTCATGTTGGGTTCTGTCATAAAACTAATAATGCCGAGTGTACCCAGCAGCGTTCCGCCCAGATCAAAAATGGGCGCTGCGCTTTCATCAAGCACGTGAAACTGCCGCACGTAATGCTCAGCGCCGCAAACTCTGGAGGGAAACCGTTCAGCCAATGCCAGCGAGAAAGCATTAGTTCCCATTATCCCTTCAGAAAACTGCCCCCCTTTGGCAATTCCCCATGAGGCCAATTTTTCTAAAATGCTTTTCTTCCCCAAAATTTCCAGGATATAGCCAGCGGAATTTGTGTATACAATGCAACTGCTGGTATGCTCAAGAAATTGATAGGTATCTTCCATCACCGGCCGGGCAATGGAAACCAGATTAAAACTGGCTACCTGCGCAGCGAGCAAATAATACTCGCTGAGCCGCTGCAGTTGTATTGTCTGGAATGGATTTAAACGAGGCTGAGATCGCATCCAGGAAGATGCGATCTGTTGCGGGACGAATGACTTCACTCGCTGGGAATGAACATATTCGTCCCACGCTTCAAGCATTCGCTCTTGGTCTACGGAGTTCTCCGTAAGATCATTATGAATCATTGACAAGTTTTAAAATCAACCAGACATCTACCTCTTTATACAGCTGGCATATCCCGGCTGGTAATGATATTAATCCCGGTTCCAAAAACATTCTCCAAAACAACATCTCCACCGGTCACCGGTGCCTGCAGCTCAACCTTGCGCAATTCCACCAGCAGATCCTGTATCTTGGGTTTGGGGATGGGGTTGGCCGTGTATACAGGCACGAGGGGATGCAGCCCCCCTTTGACTTTGACCGTGGATGCAACCATTCGACGCGGGTCAGTAAATTCTTTTTCTGCATATACATAACCCTGCTTGCAGGCGGCATTTTCAACTTTGAGGATGGTGTTCCCATCATGGGTCACATCCAAAGAACAACCTTTAGGGCAGCTGATGCAAATGAGCTTTGTTTTCTCTTCCATAAGAATAGGTCCCTTTCCTATTTAGGATTAACGCTAATCGTCAGTGTGCCGGCTTTGCGGACATCATCAAAATGTTTCGGGCGCAGTTTGAGGGTCACCATTTCGCCAGGCCGCACATATCGTTCTGCTTTACGGGCGACCAAATTGCTGCCGTCATGGGCTTCCACCCACACCGGATCCTCAATCGGGTTTATGACCCGCATCTGCAAGCTGATGGGTTTGTCGGTCAGATGGGCTTTGTCAAGCATTTGAGGGACAACATAACGAACATTGTCACCGGCCTGAATAGTAATGGAGCCTGTTTCTTTCTGGCGTTCCTTGATAGCATATTCACCGGCCGCGTTCCCAGCCACATACCCTGCTTCGGTTACCCAATCCACCAGGTCGTAAACATGGACAACATTACCAGCAGCAAAGATGCCGGGAACATTGGTTTGGAAACTGTCGTCCACGATGGGACCGCCGATGCGCGGATCAAGCAAAACACCTGCTTTCTTCGATAATTCATTCTCAGGGATCAGACCAACTGACAGCAGCAAAGTGTCACAGGGAATAATTTCTTCGGTCCCTGGTACGGGCTTCCATTTCTCGTCAACCTTTACCGATTCGATAGCCTCGACACGGTCGTTCCCAATGATACGTTTGACAGTATGCCGCAATTGCAACTGAATATCAAAGTCCAACAGACACTGCACATAATTGCGGGTCAGGCCGGTCAGGTGAGGCATGACTTCCAGAACGCGCTCTACCTTGGCGCCCTCAAATGTCAAACGGCGAGCCATGATCATGCCAATATCACCCGAACCAAGAATGACAAAACGTTTGCCAGGCAAATATCCCTCCACATTGGTCCAGCGCTGCGCTGTGCCGGCGGTATAGACACCGGAGGGTCGGGTGCCTGGGATGCGGATCATCGGACGGGTGCGTTCACGGCAGCCCATCGCCAGAACGATGGAACGCGCTTCCAGCACGACGAAGCCGTGTTGTTTGCTGCTGGCGTAGACCTTCTTCAAGGGGGTAATATCCAGCACCATCGTATCCAGCATGGTTTCGATCCCAAGCGCTCTAACTTCTTTAATGAATCGTTGGGAGTATGTAGGTCCGGGCAAATCTTCTTTGAAAATTTCGACGCCAAAACCATTGTGGATACACTGAAGCAAAATACCGCCCAGCTCAATATCCCGTTCAATGATCAGGACATCGTCAGCGCCAGCTTTCTTGGCAGCGATGGCCGCAGCCAGGCCGCCGGGGCCGCTGCCAATTACGATAACGTCATAGAGCTCTTTTACGGCCATTATTTGCCCTCCACATTCTTAGTTGGTCTGCTGAGAAAATCGGATCCTGATCCCTTCTTGGTGATCTCCAGAGGAGAGACGCCAAGTTCCCCGGCAAGAATTTCGACAACCCGCGGCATATCAAAACCACCCTGACACCGGCCGGTTCCCAACCAGGTGCGGCGCTTGATGGCATCGTAGGTAGTGGCCGGAATGGGAGAGTGTATCTCGGCGATGATCTCTCCTTCCGTCACGTTCTCACAACGGCAAATCACGCGTCCGTAACGGGGATCTAACCGGATCATACGTTCCCGTTCTTTGTGATCCATGTCGCGGAAACGGGGGCGGCTGCGCCGAATAGGGTTCCAGTCCTTTTTAACTTTCAGCGTTTCTCCGGCATCCTGGAGCATGGCTACCACCTCTTCAGCGATGGCCGGTGAAGAAGCCAAGCCTGGTGATTCAATCCCACCCAGATTAACAAATCCTTTGACCTTTTCGGGAATTTCGATGATATAGTCATGTTGATAATCAATGCCGGGGGTCTTGCAAGGGCCGTTGCCGTACGGGCGCAGGCCAGCAAACATACCGATGATATGTTTGCGTTTGAGGCCGGGCACCAATTTCTGAGCCCCCTCCCAGATTTCGTCCAGCCCCGCAGTAGTGCAGGATCGATCCTCTTTGTCGTCAATCAAAACAGAATTCGGACCAATGATGGTATTGCCGTGCAAGGTAGTTGTGACCAGGATACCCTTGCCTTTTTCTGTCGGGGTTGGGAAAAGTACGTTGTTGACAGTAATATCGGCACGATCAAAGACAAAATATTCACCTTTGCGGGGTATGATCTTAAATTCGGGCCGCACGCCAGCTTTGTGCATGACAACGTCGGAGTACAGGCCAGCACAGTTTATCGCCCAACGGCAGCCGAAGTCGCCTTTGTTGGTTTTGATACCAATGATCCGGTCGCCGTCCATGATGAAATCTTCAAAGGCGGTGTTGAGCATGACCTTGGCCCCGTTGACGACGGCATTTTCAGCAGCGGAGATGGTGATGGCAAACGGATCACAAATTCCACCTGTTTCGGCCCACAGCGCACCGCTTACCTCGGGGTTGATCTCTTTTTCAAGAGAACGAACTTCGTCACCCATGAGCAGCCGCATGCCGGGAACGCCATTTTTCTTACCCTGTTCGATAAGCGTTGTCAGATTGGAAAATTCTTCTTCCCCAATAGCAACCACATAGTCGCCTCGGCGCTCAAAAGGAAATTCCAGCTCACCCGCGAGCGTGTCCCACATCTCATTGCCGCGGACATTCATGCGGGCTTTTAAAGAGCCAGGCAGCGGATCATAGCCAGCGTGAACAATAGCCGTGTTGGAGCTGGTCGAGCCCATACAAATGTCTGACTCCTTTTCAATCAGCAGAACGCTTCCTTCATATTTAGAAAGCCATCGGGTGATCACAGAGCCAACCACGCCTCCACCGATAACGATATAATCATATTTTTCAAGCACAGTTTCCTCCATTTTTGACACATCTAAATATATCGCATGACGATCGTTTTGTTTTTGGGCAGCACTCCTTTTTCATATGTGCAATGATACCAGAGACAGCGTATTTTTTCAAAAACATAACCTTAGTGTATGCGCGTTTTGTCCACCTTGCAATGGTCTGGTTAAAATGGCGGAGACATACACATAGGCCTGATTATTTTTTGCTTTGGCATAAGCATAATAATAACTTAATTTGAATGTAAATTCTGAAATTGGTTGTCTCAAATCATTGACTTATTCCAGCCCTCCCCGTTCTCAAGTGCCTCTTTAGAAATCCGGATTGCCAGGGATCCACAGTTGACCAAGGCTGCATCGTAAGCTGTCCAATTTCGAACACGGGATAATTTCTTTGGGCGAGAGCGTGTTTTTTTCTTGCTTGTTGACACATACCAAGAATACCCGCTCTTTGCCCTTCTTGTCTAGCTTCTATGCACCAAAGCCCTCATGAGCCAAAAGTTTTTCTCAAGAAGAAGAAAACGGGGTGAATTTTTATTCCAAACATGCAGGCGAGGGATTGTCGAATCATTGTCCAACCCAATGGCCCGCTTCACGAAGAAAAGTAATCAACCAATTGTCTGGCCGTTAGCACTCCATCATATTTCAATCCTTCACCGCCCGATTTCAATTTTCCTTTTTCCCCATCCGGATCACCCAGGCAGGTTACGATGATATCTGCCAAACTTAAGTCTTCCCTCTCGGTATAGAAGTTGGTTGTTGCCACAATTCTGATCCCGGCCGCATGTGCCGCGGCGACCCCATTCTTTGAATCTTCGATCACCAGGCACTCTTCCGGTTGAAGCCCCGTTTTCTCCAGAGCCGTGAGATAGATTTCAGGATTCGGCTTTTTCACCTTGACTGCGTCACCAGCCAGAATGAAATCAAAGTTGATCTCCGGCAGGATTTTGGTGGCAACCGCTTGCGCAGCGCGCTGGTTAGAAGTCGTCGTGACTGCCATCACCAGCCCCATTTTGTTGATCTCCCGCATGATACGGCGGATGCCCGGGCGCGGCGGCAGTTTATTGGACTCAAGCAGTTTTATGAATGTATCTGTTTTATATTTGTGCAGTTTCCTGATGAATTCATCCTCTTCTTCAGGATTTATTTCAATGCCGAATCCTTTTGTGTGGTGGTAATGGCGCATGCGCTCTTTCCCGCCGCCTACCTGCAGCAAGCCGTGATATTCTTCCACGCTCCATTCCGCATTTAACCCAAACTCTTTGAATGTTTCATTGAAAGCGACCCGATGGCCGTCCTTTTCCGTATCAATGATGACACCATCCTGATCAAAGAAAAAAGCTTTGATTTTCGCCATGATCTATTCTCCTTTTTCCTGATAATGCGCATCCCCTATTAACAAGCTCGCTCAGTCGGTTTGTTATGCTTTTCCCGCGCTGCCGAACAAGTGAATCCACGCCTTGACCTTATTCTTTATCGCGTCCTTGACATGCGCGTCCAATTTTCCCGGGTTGTATTCTTCGCGTGCTGCTGAAATATACTCATACGTTGCGTCAATCCACGTCCGTTTCAGGTCAGTGGACACATTGAATTTTGCCCCACCCAACGCGACCAACCGTGTAACATACTCCTCCGGCAGCCCGGTTCCTCCATGAATCACCAGCGGTACTCTGATCTTTTCCCCATTCAACAAGCTAAAGATCTTCTCAAACCGGTCAAAGTCCACTTTTGGTTCTTTCGTCTTATACACCCCGTGCGCGGTACCGATCGCTGGCGCTAACAGGTCCACCCCCGTCTTTTCCACAAAAATCAATGCCTGTTCCGGATCACATAACTGGGATGCGTCCTCGGCAACTTTGATCTGGTCCTCGACGCCAGAGACCGTTCCCAGTTCCCCTTCCACAGTGATATCCCCCACAGAATGGCAGT